>JBILWD010000018.1:0-22292 GCA_044370095.1 Opitutaceae bacterium
GCGTAGCGGAGGCGCGGGCCGTCGGGCGTGGCGGTGACGAGCTGGATCGTGCCGGTGATCGGGTTGGCGAGGTAGAAGACCCGCGTGCCCGGGGCGGTGGCGCCGGCGGGGGCGCGGAACGGGGTGTCGCGGTCCTCCGCGAGGGCGAGGCCGCTCAGGCCGGTGCCGCCCATCTGAGCCGGTGCGAGCGGCGGCGGCATCAGCGGCTGGTAGGGACGGAGGAGATCTTTGGAGCCGGTGCGGACCCAAATGCCGGGCGCGTAGGGGATGACCGGGTAACCCTGATCATTGGCCTCCTGCAGGTACGTCTCGCCCTCCCGGCTGGTGAGGAGGCCCCAGATGTTGTTGGGCCCGGCGGTGAGCGTCTCGAAGGCGGAGCCGTCGGGCTGGAAACGGGCGAGCTTACACTGGTTGAACGGCACCGCGGTGGCGCCATCGGCGAAGGGCTGCCCGTCTGGTCGGCGAACTTGCGAGTAGTTGAAGAGCCCTTGGGCGACGAAAATCCAGCCGCCGGGCTGGCGGAGGAATTGGTGCGGGAAGAGGTGCGAATCCTGGGTGCCAAAGCCAGTGAGGACGACCTCGTGCCGGTCGGCGCGGCCGTCGCCGTCGGTGTCGCGGTACCGGCGGATCTCGGGCCCGTATTGGACGAGCGCGCCGTCGCCCCAGGGTTGGACGCCGAGGGGCATCACGAGGCCGTCGGCGAAGATGCGGGGTGGGCCCGGCCGGGCGGCGTGGGGCTCATCGATGACCACCACGCGGTCGCGGCCGCCGCGGGCGAAGAGGGCGTCGGACTCGGCTTTATTCTCGTTGGCGTCGACCGGATACTCGAGCGCGGTCATCGACCACAGGCGCATCCGCGCGTCCCAGCTGAGGCCGATGAATTTGCCGAGGCCGGGTGACTCGGCCGCGACGAGCTCGACCTCGAAGCCGGCGGGCACGCGGAACGCGGCGCGCTGCTCCTCTGGGGTGCGCGGCGCGGAGCCGAGGGCGTTGTAGCTCAGGTCGCGGCCGGCCTTGGGGGCGGCGGCTGGGGGCCGGGTCTCGGCGGCGTGGACGGCACCGAGCAGCAGGAGGCCCGCGAGGCCGCGGGGGACGGGATGGGGAAGCATGGGGTAATGGCGCGGAGGCCCGGGGGAGGTTCAGACGCGTGGCGCCGGGGGCGCAAGCCGCCGGACGGTGGGGATTAAGGCGCAGATGCAGTGACGACGCTCCGGAGAGCTTGAAAATGGCATCTGATGCGTCAGCATCAGATGAATGAGAACCACCCTCGACTTGGATCCTGACGTGCTCATGGCCGCGAAGGAGCTTGCGGCTCGTTCCCGCCGCACGGCGGGGCAGGTTATTTCCGAGATTTTTCGGCGTGGGCTGCAGCAGCCGTCCCCAGAGAAAGAGTCTCTCCTGCCGGCCTCCAGGCGCAGAATTGCGGCCGGTTTTGAAGTGATCCCGGCCAACGGGCGGGTCGTTTCTGCTGAGCTGGTGCGCCGCCTGCGGGAGGAGTCGGAGGACCGGTGAAGGCCCTCCTCGATGTCAGCTTTCTGGTGGCCCTGTTTGATAGCGCGCACGTCCATCATGCCCGAGCCCACGAGTGGCTGATTGAGCACCGCAGGCTGGGATGGGCTACCTGTCCCCTGACCCAGAACGGTTGTCTCCGGATCATCGCCCAACCGGTTTATCCGGGTTGTCTCCCACTCGGGGAAATTGCGCGGCGGCTGCGTCTGGCGACGCGCGCCCGCGACCACGAGTTTTGGCCGGAGGGATGGGCCCCGACGGACGAGCGTCGCCTCGACCTGAGCCGCATACCTCATCCCCGGATGCTGACCGACGCCTATTTGCTGGCTTTGGCGGTCTCCCGGAAGGCGCGGCTGGTCACCTTCGATCAAGGCATCTCCCTCGAGGCAGTGCCTGGCGCCACGGAGGATAACCTGCTGCGGCTCTGACCGCCCGGCGCCTTACTTGGACGCGGGCGGGGCGGACTTCTTCTTCGCGTTCTTCTCCCGCGGCGGGGGCGGCGGCGGCAGGCCGACCTCCGCCCACGTGGCGGCCCCGGGGGTCGGCGGCAGCTCCTCGATCACGACATCCTTCACCTGCACCAGCGCGTGGCCACCGCTGTGGATCTGCACGGCGATCCGGCCGTCCGCCGCCACCCGCGGCTCGGCCTCGGTGTAGTCGAGCGCGGGCACCCCGTTGATCCACGAGCGGATCCGCGGGCCCTCCGCGCGGATGCGGTACTCGTTCCAGTCGTCCTTGCGCACGGCGGCCTTGACGGCGGCCGCGTCGACGGGCTCGGCGATCACGCGGCGGCGGCGCGACTCGTCGTAGAGCTTCCCCCACCAGCCCTCGCCCGCGTCCACCTGGTAGCCCGCCATCTCGGTGTTATTCGGCACGCGGATGCTGCGGATCTGGACGCCGCTGTTGATCATCCCGGTGCCGGGCGTGCCGGTGAGCTTCAGGCGCAGGCGCAGGTCGAAGTTCTGGAACGAGCGCTGCGTCGCGAGGAAGTAGTTGTGCGGGACCTTCTCGGTGCGCGAGCCGCCGGTCAGGGCGCCGTCCTCGACGCGCCACCACTTCGGGTCGCCCTCCCAGCCGGCGAGGGATTTTCCGTCGAAGAGCGTTTCGGGCGCGGCGGGCAGGGCCGCGGCGAGGGCGGCGAGCAGGGGGAGGAGGCGGGGGAGGTTCATCGGGGAGGGGAAAGGGGTGCGGGTTGGGCGCGGAGGTGGCCGAGGAGCGTCTCGGCGCAGGCGCGGGAGAAGGCGGGGTCGTTGATCGCGCAGTCGAGCTCGATAACTGGCAAGCCGGGGCGCAGGTGGCGGCGGAGGGAGGAGAACAGCGCCTCGTCCGCGGCCGGATCGTGGAAGGGCTGGCCGGGGGCGCTGATGACGCTGATCGCGCGCCGCGGGATGAGAAATGTCACCGGCCCGCGGTAGCGGTTGAGCTTCTCCGCCAGGATGCGGCCGAGTTCGGCGCACTCGGCCGGCGTCGTGCGCATCAGCGTGACCTGCGGGTTGTGCTGGTAGAAGGTCCGGCCGGCGAACCGCGCGGGCACGGAGGCGGGCTCGCCAAAGTTCACCATGTCGAGGCAACCTGGGGTCACGATCGCGGGCACGCCCGCGGCCGCGGCGTCGAGACGCTCCGGCCCGGCGGTGAGCACGCCCCCGACCAGCTCGTCGGCCCATTCGGTGGTGGTGACATCGAGCACGCCCGCGACGAGGCCGCTGGCGATGAGCGCCTCCATCGCGCGTCCGCCGTTGCCGGTGGCGGCGAAGACCAGCACCTCGTAGCCGGCGGCCTCGAGGAGGCGCCGCGCCTCCGTGACGCAGGCCGTGGTGTTGCCGAACATGCTCGCGACGACGAGCGGGCGTTCGCCGGCCGCCGGGGCCGCGGGCCGCGCGGCGGCGGCCTCCGTCATCCCGCAGATCGCGCCCGCCGCGTTGCTGAAGATCGCGCGCGACACGCGGTTGAGGCCGGCGACGTCGACCACGGCCGGCAGCATCGCGAGGTCGGTGGTGCCCACGTACGGCGCGGTCTGGCCGCTGGCGAGGGTCGACACCATCAGCTTGGGAAACCCGATGGGCAGGGCGCGCATCCCCGCGGTGGCGATCGCGGTGCCGCCGCCGCCCCCGAGGGAAATGACGCCGTGGATGCGGCCCGCGGCCGCGAGCTCGGCCAGGACCGCCGCGGCGCCGCGACCCATCAGGGCCACGCATTCCCCGCGGTCGCGCCGCGCGAGCACCTCGCGCCAGTCCGCGCCGCCCCGCGCGGCCACGTCGGCCGCCGCGACGTCCGGGGCCACCGCGGGTTCGCCGAGCGAGCCGACGTTGATGAGCAGCGGGGTGTGACCGCGGGCGCGGATGCAGTCGGCCACGAAGGCGTGTTCGGGGCCCTTGGTGTCGAGGGTGCCGAGGACGGCGATGGTGGGCATCGGGGAAGGGGGGTAGGGGCTGGGGCGGAGCGTGGCGGGCCGGCGGGCGCGATTCGATCCCGGAATGCGACGCTCAATCGGCCGCCGGCGGTCGCCAGCGGACGAGGGGCTGGCGCCCGGCCACGTACAGCGGGTGCCGCGGGTGCCCCTCGCGCGTCGTGCCGAGGCACCAGAGGTCGTGGCCGGCGAGGAGGCGCGTGACCGCGGCGGCGCGCTCTTGGTGCACGCCGCTCACGCCCCAGGCGGCGACGACTCGCCCGCAGCGCGCGGCCGCCCGTAGCAGCTGCGCGTCGTTCTCCGGGCCCACCGGGTCCGGGTGCGCGCGCATCTCCTCGGGGTAGGGCGTGCGCAGGCCGAACAGGTTAGCCATCCAGAAACCGTCGAACCCCTCGCGTCGCGAGAACGAGGCGATCCGCGTCAGGGTCGGGTCGAGCTGGCGCTCGTCTGCCGTACTCGGGTTGAGCCCAATCCAGAGGATCAGCCGGTCGCCGAGCAGGGGGGTCCAGCGGTGGATGAGCGCGTAACGGTGCCGGCGGTCCGGCGAGAAGTGGCACTCGTTGTCCATTGTTCAGGCAAGGATCTCGCGCAGCGTATCGAGGTCGAGCGGCGGCGCCGCCTCCCCGTCGGGCACGACGGCGCCGGCGAGCGCCGCCTTCTCCACCTGCAGCTGGCGGATCTTCTCCTCGATGGTCCCCCGCGCCACCAGTCGGTACGCGATCACGGGCTCCGTCTGCCCGATGCGGTGCGTGCGGTCGATCGCCTGTGCCTCGACCGCCGGGTTCCACCAGGGGTCGAAGAGGAACACGTAGCTCGCCGCGGTGAGGTTGAGGCCGAAGCCCGCCGCCTTCAGGGAGAGCAGGAACACCAGCGGTTCCGGGCTCTCCTGGAACCGCCGCACGAGCGTGTCGCGGTCCTCGGTGCGGCCGGTGAGTAGCAGGTGCGGGATGCTCTCCGCCGCGAGGCGCTCCCGCAGGAGCTCGAGCATCTCGACGAATTGGCTGAACACGAGGACGGGGTGGCCCTCCTCGCGGAGCTCCTCGAGCTGCTCGACGAGCGCCTCCAGCTTGGCCGAGGGCGCGCCGCGCAGGGCGGGATCGGCGAGCCCGGGATGGCAGCAGATCTGGCGCAGGCGGGTGAGGCTCGCGAGGACGTTGAAGCGCACGCGGTCGAGGGCGGCCGGCGTTTGGGCCCCGAGGAGCTGGGCCCGCGCCCGTTTCAGCTCGGCCTGGTAGAGGCGCAGCTGCTCGCCCTCCAGCTCCACGACGAGGTCCTTCTCGGTCCGCGGGGGCAGGTCCGCCGCGACTTGGGCCTTAGTGCGGCGTAGGAGGAAGGGCCGCACGCGGGCGCGGAGGCGGGCGGGGGCTTCGGGATCGCCCGGCGGGTGGTGGCGGCGGAACGCGGCCTGGCTGCCGAGCACGCCGGGCAGGGCGAAGGCGCAGAGGCTCCAGAGGTCGAGGAGCCGGTTCTCGACCGGCGTGCCGGTGAGGATCAGGCGGTGGTCGGCGTCGAGCGCCCGGGCCGCCTGCGCCACCCGCGCGGCGGGGTTCTTGATGAACTGCGCCTCGTCGAGGATCACGGCGTGCCAGCGCCGTGCCGCGAAGGCCGCCGCGCCGAGCCGTAGCTGGGTGTAGTTCGCCAGCAAGATCCCCGGTCCGGGAGGCGGCTCCGCGTCGCCGCCGGCCACGTGCCGGAGGGTCGCCAGCGACGGCGCGAAGCGGGCCGTCTCCGCTTCCCAGTTGCCCACCACGGACTTGGGGCAGACCACGAGCGCGCGCAGTGGTTCGCCCGGGGACTGGCGCTCGGCCAGCCACAGCAGCCACGCGAGGGCCTGCAGGGTCTTGCCGAGGCCCATATCGTCCGCGAGCAGGGCGCCGAGCCGGTTGGCCGCGAGGAACGCGAGGAAATGAAATCCCTCCAGCTGGTAGGGCCGCAGGGCGGCGCGCAGGCCCGCGGGGCAGGGCGGGGGAGGCGGCGCCGTCAGCGCTTCGGCCCGTGCGCGCAACCGCGCCGCCAGCTCCGCCGGCAGGCGATCCGCGATCGGGCCCCGGCCGAGCTGGAGCGCGTGGAGCCGGACCGTTTCACCCTCGAGCGCCGCCGCGCCCGCCCCAGCCGCGGGCAAGCCTGCCTCCGCGAGGGCCGCTTGCGCCCCGGCGTCGACGGTGACCTCCAGCCTTCGCCAACCCTTGCCCGGCAGGCGCACGAGTTTCCCGCCGGCCCGCAGCAGCAGGGCCAGCTCCGCCCGCGTTAGACTCGCGTCCTCGGGCTTCAGCACCAGCGCGAGGTCGAACCAGTCGCGCCCCTCGCCCGCTTCCGCGAGGTCGAATTCCACCCGTGCCCGCACGGGTCCGTCCAGAATGCCCTTCACCTCCGGGTCCGACCACACCTGCACCTCCCGGGGCAGCCGTTCCCGCCAGAGCGCGAGGCGTTCGGGCAGGTCGGGGCCAAGTCGGCAGGCCCAAGCTTGCTCGATGGGATCAAAGAACAGGCCCAGCGCCACGGTCTGCCGGACCACGAGCTCGGGCAGCGACGCGTCCAGCGCGAACAACCGGTCGCCCGCGGCCGACACGGCACCGAGTGCGCGCCAGCCCTGCGGGGTCCAGTCCGTCCGCACCGGCGGCCGCTCGGCCTCCGCCCAGATGCGCAAGAGCAGGCGTTCGCCGCCGGCGAGGGCGGCCCCGAGGCTACATTCGACCCGGGCGCCGAGGGGAACCGACTCGACCCGCGCGCCCAGCGCCGGCGGTAGGGCCACCCCCGCCTCCCGGAACGCGAGGAGCATCCCGGAATCCTCCGCCACGGCGGGCGGGATCAGCGCGGCCGCGGCCGAGCTGCCGTCGAGCGCTGGCGGACCCTCGTGCACGACGGAATCCAGCAGGTAATACGCGGGGTTACCCGGCAGGTGCAGGGCGCCGGGCGGCACGGGGCGGCCGGCGGCGTCCTCGAGGATGAGCCGGTAATCGGTTTCGCCGGGTTCCGGGGCCAGCAGGCGGCGGCGCAGCGGCTCCGGGGCGAAGTGCAGCGGCCGACCGGCGGCGTCCGTGACCAGTTCCCGCGCGCGTGGATGCCGCAGGACGGCGTGCAGCCACGCGGCCTCCGGCCGCTGGCTGAGGCTGGGGTTCGTCCGTTCAAAATACTCCACGTGCCGCCGCAGCAGGGCGAGCAGGATGGCGCTGGGCGCGTCGAGGTCGGTCTCCAGCCAGCGTTCGGCGCCGCCGGGCGCGACCACCGTGCGCCAAGCGTTGCGCCACGCACCGCCCTCGGGCGCGCAACTTTCCAGCGTGAAGGTGCCGGGGCCGATGCGCACCCGCAGGGGCCCCGTGGGGACCGCCCCGGGCAACGGTCCGCGGTCGGGCGCTGGGGCGGGGGCGAGGCGTTCGCGCCAGCGGGCCACGGCCGCGCGCCGGTGCTCCTCCGCGCCGCGGGCCGGGGCGGGTCCGGGCTCGGTCGCGGCGCGCAGGAAGTCAGGCAGAGGCGTCCCCGCCGCCCGCAGGTCTGCCGCCAGCTGTTGCCAGCATTCGCGGGTCGTCCGCGGCAGCGCCCGCCCGTCCGGCGCCTGCCAGCCGCGGCCCACCGTCTCCCAGCCGGGTATTTCCCGCAGGGGCGCGAGGTCCCGGGCTTGGAGGCGTCCGTTCCGCTCCAGCTGGAGGAAGACGCGGAGGATTTTCCGGGCCAGCCCCTCGTCGGCCGGGGCCAGCGGGGCCGTCCGCCCGGCAGTAAATTCCCGCAGCAGCAACGCTTCCCGTTCCGCCGGGGGTTCGTCCCCGGTGGGCGGGGCGACGGGCTCGGGCGCCAGCTTGCCCAGCCAGGCTAGGCCCAGCGCGTGCAGGTGCTTGCAGCGGCTCCCGAGCGGGCAGGTGCAGACGCCCATCCAGTGGTTGCCCGCCCGCTGCAGCCGCACGGCGTAGAGGCGTTCGCCCCGGACCGAACCCTCGACCTCCCGCTCGGAGCGCCGCGCCACGGACTCCACCCGCCCCCGGCGCGCGTAATCGACGCCCCGCTCCCGCACGACCCGCGGCATCGCCTCGAGGTACCGGCGCAGGGCCGGCGCGGCATCCGGCGAGTCGACGGTGGCGGGAGACATTGGGATCAGCGAAACGCCGCCGGCGCCCGGGAGCAAGCTGCCCGCGGCCTCCCGGGCACATCTCCGCCTTGAACCCGCCCCGGCCGTCTGCTTCCTCGGAGGATGGCCCGGAAGAATCCGTTGTCCGACGAAGCCCTCGAGCTCATCGCCCGGCGCTTTGCCGTGCTGGCCGAGCCCATGCGGCTCCGGCTGATCCAGGCGCTCTTCGCCGGGGAACGCCACGTCGGCGCCCTGGTTGCCGCCACCGGCGGGTCCCAGGCTAACATTTCGCGCCACCTGCAGCGGCTCACGCGCGCCAACATCCTCGCCCGCCGCCGCGAGGGGCTCCTCGTGTTCCACCGCATCGCGGACCCGACCATTTTCCCCCTCTGCGAGCTGGTCTGTGGCAGCCTCGCCCCAGAGCGTCCCCGGCCCGCCAAGGCCCCCCGCCGCCGCTAACGCGCGCCTTCCCTGCGGTGGCGTCGGCCCCGTTTCCGGGCGCCGGCCCGCTCAGCGGTCGACGAAGGCTGGTTCCCAGCCCGGCGCCGCCGCCGGTACCCCTGCCGCGAGTGGGTAGCGGTACAGCCGCCCCTCGTAGTTGCGCAGCACGATCGCGTCATCGTCGACCGACTCCACGTAATCCGGGTTCAGCGGCACCTTCCCGCCACCCCCGGGCGCGTCGATCACGAACTGCGGCACCGCGTAACCGGTGGTGTGCCCGCGCAGCGCCTGGATGATCTCGATCCCCTTGCGGACGCTCGCCTTGAAGTGCGCGCCCCCGGTGATGAGGTCCATCTGGTACAGGTAATAGGGCCGCACGCGCATCCGCAGCAGCCGGTGGACGAGCGCCTTCATCACGTCGACGTCGTCGTTAATGCCCCGCAGGAGCACGCTCTGGTTGCCCAGCGGCACCCCGGCGAAGGCCAGCTGCTCGCAGGCCGCCCGCAGGTCCGCGGTGCACTCCCGGGGATGGTTCACGTGAATGCTCATCCACACCGGCCCGTGTCGCCGCAAAATCGCGCACAGTTCCGGGGTGATCCGCTGCGGCAGGAAGACCGGGATCCGCGAGCCGATCCGGATGAACTCGACGTGCGGGATGGCCCGCAGGCGCGAGAGCAGGTGCTCCAGCTTGGCGTCCGAAAGCAGCAGAGGATCTCCGCCCGAAAGCAGCACGTCCCGGATCTCCGGGTGGGCGGCGATGTAGCGCAGGCCTTCCTCGTACTCGGGGTGAAAATTGTAGTCCTGCGCGTTGGAGACCAGCCGGCTCCGCGTGCAGTAGCGGCAGTATGCGGCGCAGCGGTCGGTCACCAGAAACAGCACCCGATCCGGGTAGCGGTGCACGAGACCCGAGACAGGCGAGTGCTCATCCTCCCCCAGGGAGTCCAGCATCTCGCCGTCGGAGACGACCTGCTCGGCGGCCCGCGGGATCACCTGCTTGCGGATGGGGCAATCGGGGTCCCGGCGGTCGATCAGGTTGAAAAAGTAAGGGGTGATCGCGAGGGCCAGCTTCCGGTTCGCGTGCTCGCACCCGGCCCGCTCGTCCGGCGTCAGCTCCATCAGCTGCTCCAGCTGCTTCGTGGTCGTGATGCGGTTCTTCAGCTGCCACGTCCAATCGCGCCAGGTGTCCGCCGGGAGGTGCTGCCAGAGGCCCTGTCCCTCGGCCCAGACGGCGCGGTCTTCAGTGTAAGGCATTGTCGGGCCAGAGCGTTAGGATGGGGTAGGTGGGTGTCAAACCGCCCGCCGCGAATCGGCGCGCGGCCCAAGATTTGCCCGAAACCACTTGGCACGCCCGGAGCGACCGTTTTTCGTTCGGCTTTAATGTCCTCGCCGAAACCCGCCCTCCTCGCGCTGGAAGATGGTTCCCTGTTCCGCGGCCGCGCCTTTGGCGCCGACGCCACCGTCGCCGGCGAGTGCGTGTTCAACACCTCGATGACCGGTTACCAGGAGATCCTCACGGACCCCTCCTACTGCGGCCAGATCGTCACGATGACGGCGGTGCAGATCGGCAACTACGGGATCAACGACGAGGACAACGAGGCCGCCGCCCCGCGCTGCACCGGCTTCGTGGTCCGGGAGCTCTCGCCGGTGGTCAGCAACTGGCGCAGCCGCCTCTCGCTGAGCGATTACCTCGCCCGCCACGGCATCCCGGGGATCAGCGACGTCGACACCCGGGCCCTGACGAAGAAGCTGCGGGTGGACGGCGCGATGAAGTGCTGTCTGAGCACGCGCCCGATCGCCGACGCCGAGGCCATCGCGCTCGCCCGTGGCTGGCGGGATATGGCGGGCACCGACTATGTGCGGGAAGTCACCTGTGCGGCGCCCTACGCGTGGCCTTCCGCCGACCGGGGTAACCTGCCTTACCTGCCGGTAGGCACGACGATGAACCTGCCGGCCGCGCCGGCCCGCCGTTTCCGGGTCGCCGCCTTCGACTACGGCGCGAAGTTCAGCATTTTCCGCAAACTGGCCCACCACGGGTTCGACGTGCAGGTGTTCCCCGCCACCACGCCGCCTGAGGCGGTGCGCGAGCACCGGCCCGACGCCATCTTCCTCTCCAACGGCCCCGGCGATCCCGCCGCCCTGCCTTACATCCACCACACGGTCACCAATCTCCTGCCGGATTTCCCGATGTTCGGGATCTGCCTCGGGCACCAGATGCTGACCCACGCCCTCGGCGGCACTACCTTCAAGCTCAAGTTCGGCCACCGCGGCGGCAACCAGCCGGTGCAAAACCTTGAGACCGGGCGCGTTTCGATTACCGCCCAGAACCACGGCTTCGCCACCGACCCGAAGTCGATCGAGCAGCGCGGCGCGCGCATCACCGAGATCAACCTCAACGACCGCACGGTCGAGGGCCTCCGGCACAACACGCTCCCCGTCTTCAGCGTTCAGTACCACCCCGAGGCCGCCCCCGGTCCGAACGACGCGGATCCGCTCTTCGTCGACTTCTACCGGATGGTGGAGGCGCGCCAGGCCGGCAAAATCTGACGCCACGTCGGGGCCTGCCGGAGCCGGCTCCGCCCCGGCGAATCCCGCCGCGGGCCGAGCGAGGTCAGACCTCGTCGAATTTCCGCGCGAACAGGCTTTCCAACTCGGTGAGCAGGGCCGCCGCGTCGGCGCCGGTGGCGATGAAGCGCACCTTCGCTCCCTTGCCCGCCGCGAGCATCATCAGACCCATAATGCTTTTGCCGTTCACTTGCTCCTCGTCCTTTTCCACCAGCACCTCGGCGCGGAACTTGTTGGTGATGCGTACGATCATCGCTGCCGGACGGGCGTGAATTCCCATCTTATTCTGCACCACCAGCTCCCGGGTGAGGGCGCCGGAGCTCGGGCTGGTGTTGTTTTGGCTCATACGATCGTGGCGGGCCGGGCAAAATCCCTTCCGCCTCCCCGGCTTGCAACCCAAAAACCCGGCGCCAGCGTCCCGCCTAATGCCGCCCGCCACCGCGATCATCGTGCCGTGCCGTCTGGAATCGACGCGTTTCCCGCGCAAGCTCCTCCACCCGATCCGCGGCAAGCCCCTCCTCCGCTGGGTCGCCGAACGCATCGCCGCCGAGACCCCCGAATTTCCCCTCTACTTCGCGGTCGATGACCCGCTGCTCGCCGACTGCGTCACCGCCGCCGGCTTCCAGGCCCTGCCCACCAGTGTCGCCCACCAGAGCGGCACCGACCGCCTCGCCGAGGCGAACCGCCGGATCGGCGCCCGCCACGTGATCAACGTCCAAGCCGACGAGCCGCTCGTCACCGGGGCCCAGATCCGCGCCCTCGCCGCCCTGCTCGCCGGCGGCGCCCCGATGGCGACCCTCGTCACCCCGTTCCGCACGGCCGCGGACTTCCATAACCCCAACCAGGTCAAGGCCCTGCTCGGCGATTTTCCCGCCGGACGGACCGGAGCGGTCGGCCGCCGTGCCCTCTACTTCTCGCGCTCCCCGGTGCCCTACGCGCGCGACCTGCAGGGGCGCGTCGACGACGCCTGGGTCGCCGCCCACCCCTGTTTCCGCCACCTCGGGCTCTACGCCTACGAGGCCGGGCTGCTCGACCGGTTCGCCGCCCTACCCCCCGGCCGCCTCGAGCAGATCGAGAAGCTGGAACAGCTCCGCGTGCTCGAGAACGGCCTCGAGATCGCCTGCGACGTCACGGATGACCCCACCATCGGGGTCGACACGCCCGAGGACGCCGTCCGGTTCGAAGCGGCCCTCGGGCGCTGAGGATGTACGGGGGTGAGGGTGGGATGTGGCTGGCGGGCGAGATGTGGCCGCGCCCCTGAGCTTGTCGAAGGGGCCGGCCCTGAGCTCCGTCGAAGGGCTCAGAACGTCCCCTTGAGGCCGATCATCCAGAGCGAGCCGAACTCGATGCGCTGGCGGAAGCGCGCGACCAGCGGGGTGCTGGGGCCGTAGACCTTGATGTCGTCCGGGGTGTCGCCGATGTTCCGCAGGTTGGCGAACACCGCGACGTTCCGGCGGAGGTTGTACTCTCCGCCCACGTCCACGTAGAGGCGCTTGGACCACCAGGTGAACGTGCCCGGCTCGATGCTGGCCCCGTTGGCGATCGCCGCGCGGCGCTGGGCCCCGCGGTAATTCCAGTTGGCCCGCAGCGAAAGCTTCTCGCGCGTGAAGCTGAAGCCCCAATTCGCCGTCCGCGGCACGAAGCCCGGGAAGGTGGCGGCCGCCGGCCCGAGCAGGCGCTGGGCGCTGCCGTTGGCGTACACCTGGATGCCCCGTGCCCAGGCCGGCAGGAAGGTCAGCGGCTGGCGGTAATTGAAGGTGAGGCCCTGCATCCGCACCGTGCGGTCGAGGTTGGTCTGGGTGACAACCGGGTACTGGCCGTAGACGTTCGGGTTGAGGTCGTAGAGCTCGAGGAACTCCGGCGTGGCCGCGATCGTGGTGCTCCCGAAGAAGTTCTCGAAGTCGCGGCGGAAGGCGCCGACCGAGACCTGGCCGACGCCTTGTAGGTAGTACTCGAGGCGTACGTTCACCGCGCGGGCCGTCCATGGCTTGATGCTAATGTTGCTGATGGTGATCTGGTCGTTCGGCGACGGGTTTTCGGGGTCCGGCAGGGTGACGCCGCCCGCGTACTGGTTGAAGTCGGGCCGGCCGACCGAGGTGGACCACGAGGCGCGCGCGATGAGGTCCTCGCGCACGTTGAAGCTGGCGTTGAGACTCGGGAACCAGCGCAGGTACTCCTTCTCCGCGGTGAAGCCGCGGTCGAGGTAGGTCAGGCGCGAGAACTCCAAGGTGTTCGCGGGCGCGATGGCCACCGGCCGCCCGTTGGCGCCGAGCACCGGGCGACCCTGCGCGTCGCGCTGCACGTTGCGGTTCGGGTCGGTGAGCGGGCCCTGCGCGGACACGTTGGTCTGCTCCGCGCGCAGGCCGCCGGTGAAGCGCAGGCGGTTGCCGAGCACGCCGAGGTCCGCGCGCAGGTACGCGGCCGACACCAGCTCCTCCGCCCACTTCGAGTTGGTCACCAGGTTGCGGTAGTTGGTGTTGGCGTTGGCGGTGAAGTACGCCGGGTTGTCGAGGGAGTGCCGGTACAGCAGCTCGCTGCTCACGCCCTCGATCCGCGGGAAGCCGTACGGGGCGATGCGGCTGGAGAAGCTCGGGTCGAGGAACGGCTTCGGCCGGTCGTCGCTGGTCGGGGTCACGGTGGTGCTCGCGACGCCGTCCCGCCCGACGTAGGTGAAGTTGGGCACGAAGAGGCGCTGGTCGCGCGCGGCCTGGCGGAAGTCGAGGCCCCCCTTGAGGGTGAATGGCACGGGGCCGCGGAACGCGCGGCGCGCGTTGGCGTACAGGGTGTGCTTCACGTCGTCCGTGGAGCGCTCGTTGCCCGTCGCCCCGGTCAGCGCGTAGGTATCGAGGACGTAAGGGTCCACGGGGAGGCCGGCGGCGTCGGTGACGGTCACCGTGCCCGGGCGCAGGTAGAAGTTGTCCGCGAA
Source organism: Opitutaceae bacterium (assembly GCA_044370095.1). GTDB lineage: Bacteria > Verrucomicrobiota > Verrucomicrobiia > Opitutales > Opitutaceae > ER46. The sequence continues at coordinate 13,906 of JBILWD010000018.1, forward strand.
GGAGACGGTGACGCCGGTGCGGCGCGAGGTGGTGGTTTCGAAGATTCCCGCGCGGAGGGTGTTGCTGCGGTTGCGGGCGCGGGAGAGGGCGAGGCCGGACTCGAGGCGCCATGCGGGGCCGTCGTGCCGCCAGGTGAGCGACGGCATGTAGGTCCAGTTCATCCGGGAGTTCCCGGTGGAGACGACCTGGATGTTGCCCTGGCCGGCGGCGCCGCGAGTGTGGGTGAGGCTGAAGTCGCCGGGGTTCACGCGGCCCACCTCGAAGGTGAGCGCGTTGTGGTTGATCATCACGTCGAAGGTCGACGCCTGGAAGGAGAGCGAGAGGCGGTCGTAGCGGGCGGGCTTCCAGTCGACGGTGAAGCCGAGCGAGGAGCGCTTGGTGTCCTTGCCGCTGTTGCGCACGAGAAAGGAGGTGAGGTAGGGCCGGTCAAACGTCGTGTGGGGGTAGGCGTTGCCATTGGTGGCGGCCTGGGTGCCGCGCCAGGTGTTCTGGGCCTGGGGTTCGCCGGAGTACTGGCGGTTGAAGCCGCCCGAGAGGGTGAAGCCGAAGGTGCGGCTGACCGGGTTGACGTAGGAGAAGTCGAGGCCCGGGTGGATCTTGCGGGTCGGGTGGCGGGGGGCGGGCGTGCGGTCCCAGTCGCGCGCGTTGTCGCGGAAGAGCACGTAGGTGCTGAGGGTGGACTGGGGCTTGGCGCGCTCGAAGGAGCTGCGGGGGACCATGTTCACGGACCCGGCGAGCGCGTTGCCCTCGGAGTCGGGGGTGGGGGAGAACTCCACCTCGACGCGGGAGAGGTTGTTGATGGCGACCTGGTCGAGGCCGACGCTGCGGTTGGTGCCGCCGCCGCCCCCGCCGACCGCGCTCGCGAGGCTGAAGCCGGCGATGGTCACGGGCACGTAGTCGCCGGGCACGCCGTTGAGCGAGACCTCGCGCGCGTTGCCGCCGGCGTAGTCGATGTTCACGCCGGGCAGGAATTTCAGGAACTCGGCGACGTTGCCCTCCGCCACGTCGCCGAACTCATCCACCGCGACGACATTCTTGATGTTGGGCGCGAAGCGCTGCTCGTTGATCGCGAGGGCGGCGCCGCTCATCTCGCGCGCGCTCGCCACCACAAACTGGTCCAGCCGGATCGGCCCGCCCGCATCGCCCGCCCCCGCCGGAGCGAGCCGGAAGTCGGCCGTCGCGGTCCCGCCCGCCACGACCTGCGCCGTGACGGTCTGTGGCGGCAGGCCGGTGTAGAAGGCGCGCACGCGCACGGTCCCCGCCGCCACCCCGCCCAACCGATAAATGCCGTCCGCGTCCGTCGCGGCCTCCAAGGCGGTGCCCTCGACCGCGACGCGCACGCCCACGAGGTAGGCGCCGGTGACGCCGTGTGCCACGCGCCCCTCGAGGGAGCCGGTGGCGGGCGGCGTCGCAGCCGGGAGCAGGGCCGGGAGCAGGCAGAGGAAAAACGCGGACAGGCAGCGGCGCAGGTGCGGCATAAGGTCAGGGGGTTTCGGTGAAAATTGAACTGCGGGTCTCGCGGATGGCGAGCCCGCGGTGGCGATCCCCACGCCGCGCCCCCGGTTCAGCGATGCGCGTGCCACTCGGGCGACGCGTACTGCTCCGTCAGCGCCTCGACCTCACCCTCGGCAAACTCCGGCCACGGCGCGGGGCCGGCCTCCGCGCCGAGCAACGTGGCGAGTGCGGCGCTAAAGTCCTCTCCGAAACGATCCCAGTCGATCGCCCCGCCGGACTCCGCCGCGGGCCGCCAGAGGGAGCCTTGGAAGAGCAGCCCGCGCTTGTTTCGCTTCTGGGCCGCACCCGCGATCTTGGCGCCGGTACCGGAGTGGATGACATCGTGGACCTCCGCCCGCTCGAAACACACGCCCGCGGGGGTGTCGGCGGCCGGATCGCGCGTTTCCTGTGTGAGGGCGGGCACGCCCTGCGCGCGCAGGCTCGCGGCCAGCGCCTCGTGCACCTCGCGATAACTCTTGGTCGCCCGCATATCCTCGAGTGGATGCCCGCGCGGGATGACGAGCGCGTAGGTCCAGTCCTCCCGGTGGTCGACGACTCCGCCCCCGGTCGGCCGCCGGCAAAGGTCGGGCGACTCGCCCGCAGGCAGTTGGGTGCGCACGAACTCGAGAGCCTGGGAGTAACCGAAGGTGAACGCGGGGCGGTGCCAGCCGTAGGTGCGAAAGCGGGCCGCGGCCGCGTCGGGGTAGCGCTGCAGCAGCAGGAAATCGACGGCCATATTCTCGGCGGCGCCACCGAGGCGGAACGGGAGCAGGTCGAGGCGCATCGTTCAGCCGAGGTACCACGCCCGCGACGCCGCAGGGACCTGCAGTTCGCCCAGCGCCGCCTCCAGGGACTCCGGGCGCGTGCGCAACTTTCCGGAGAGGGGGCGCAGGTCCAGTTCCAGCCGCGCGGGCCGCCGGCGCGCGGCGTCCGCTTGATCCGCGCGCGTGGTCGCGGCGAGCGGCGCCTGCTGCGGGGTCAGCCGGAAATGCGCCCGCACCCGCTCCGCCAGCTCGAGCCGCGAGACCAGATCCGTGCCGGCCCAGTGCACGACACCCCGTACGTCGCGGCGCTCAGCCAATTCCACCAGCATTTCGGCGAGGTTGTCGGCGGTGCACGGTTGGCGGAACTCGTCCGTGAACAGGCGCGGCGTCCGCCCCGCCGCCCAGTCGGCAAAGAGCCGTTCGTGCAGACTACGGCCGCCGCCGGGGCTGTTGCCGAGCAGCAGGGGCGCGCGCACGGTGACGGCGAACTCCGCCGCGGCCGCCGTCACGGCCTGTTCCGAGGCGAGCTTCTGGCGGCCGTAGAGGTTAATCGGGTCGGCGGGATCTCCCGCCGCGTAGGCGCCCGCGGACGTGCCCGGAAACACCTGTTCCGAGGAAATGTGCACCAAACGTGCGCTGAGGTGATGGGCCAGCCGCGCGAGTTGGGCAGGCAGGTCGACGTTCAGCGCCTGCGCGAGCGCCGGCTGCCGGTCGCACTCGTCGGGCACCGAAACTGCCGCGCAATTCACGATCGCATCGGGAAAATGTTCGAGCACCGCCGCGGTCGCGGCCGCGGGGTCCGTCAGGTCCAGCGTCAGCCGCGTTCGGAGGCCCTCGATCGGCCCGGCGTGGCGGTGGCAGGTGCCGATGACCTGATGGCCGCGGCGGGTGGCGGCGCGGACGCAGGCGGCGCCGACGAGGCCCGAAGCCCCGGTGAGAAAGAGCTTCATTCGCCGTCCTCCGGGGGAAGGAACCAGCGCACCACCCAGCGCCGGCCGACGCGGGTCAGCGCGAGCGCCGAGGCCTTGCGCACGTGAAACACCACCGGTTCCGCGGCGCCCGTCATCAGGTGGGAGGCGAGGGCGGAGAGCAGGGGCTCGTGGGCGACGATCGCGACCGGCACGCGCGTGCGGGCGAGGCGCCGGGCGACGGCGGCGGGATCGTCCTCCGGAGCGAGGCCCACCTGCTCGCGCCGCGGCGCATCCGGGGCTACGGGGGCGAGCAGTTCCGCGGTCTCGCGGGCGCGGCGCAAGGTGCTGTGCCAGACCTCCGCGGGGGCGAACTCGCCGGTGGCCCGGAGGCGCCGGGCGAGGGCACGGGCCTGCCGGCGGCCGCGCGGGCTGAGGCGCCGCGCCTCGTCCGGCACGGTGTCCTCCGCGTGGGCGTGGCGGATGAGGTGCAGCTCCATCGCCGGGCGTCAGGGCGCGAGGCGTTCCACGGTCCAGCCATCCTTCTGCCGGCGGAAGCGTAGACGGTCGTGCAGGCGGCTGCGGCGGCCTTGCCAGAATTCGATCGTCTCCGGCACCACGCGCCAGCCGCCCCAGTGCGGCGGCATCGGCACCTGCTGCCCCTCGTGGCGGCGCTCGACGGCCTTGTAGCCCTCTTCGAGCACGCTCCGGGCAGGCACCAGCGCGCTCTGCTGCGAGACCCAGGCGGCGAGCTGGCTGGCGCGGGGGCGGGTAGCGTAATAGGCCTCACTCTCCTCGCGCGCGACCTTGACCACCGCGCCTTCGATAATCACCTGCCGCTCGATGGGGAACCACGGGAACACCAGCGTCGCCCGCGGATTCACCGCCAACTCGCGGCCCTTACGGCTCTCGTAGTTCGTGTAGAAGACGAAGCCCCGGCCATCGAGGCCCTTGAGCAGGACGGTCCGCGCCGAGGGCCGCCCGTCCGCGTCTGCCGTCGCCAGCAGCATCGCGTTGGGCTCGGGCAGCTTCGCCGCCTCCGCCTCTTGGAACCACTTCTCGAATTGGCGGAACGGCTCGCGCGCGAGGTCCGCCTCGGCGAGGCCGGCGAGCGAGTATTCCTTCCTGAGGTCAGCGAGGGTCACGCCGCGACCGTGGTCCCGCCGCCGCGCGCTGTCAAAAGGCAACCCGCCGGCGCCCCAAGGCTTGAAACGGGCCCGGATCAACCCGAGGTTCCGGCCCGCCGATGTACTTCCCCGCCGACGCCATCGAAACCGAGGCCGAGCGCCTGTTCCGCGCCCTGCTGTCCGTCGACTGCAACCCGGGCGCGCGGCCGTGGGACCTCGGTCGCTGCCGCGAGATCGCCCCGCTCACGCTCGAGATCAATGCGCGCAAGCGAGAGCGCGGCGCCGTCCTCCTCGCCCACTCCTACGTCGAGCCCGAAATCACCTACGGCGTGGCCGACCATCGCGGCGACTCCTATTTTCTCAGCCTTCGCGCCCGCGAGGCCCGCACGCCGGAGATCGTGTTCGCCGGGGTCGTCTTTATGGCCGAGACGGCCAAGATCCTCTCGCCCGCCGCCCGCGTCCTCGTCCCCGATCCCGCCTCGGGTTGCTCCCTCGCGGACTCCATCACGCCGGAGGAGGTGCGCCGCCTGCGCGCCGCGTTCCCCGACGCCGCCGTCGTCTGTTACATCAACAGCACGGCGGGCGTGAAGGCCGAGTCCGACGTCTGCGTGACGTCGGGCAACGTCCACGCGATCATCGCCGCCCTGCCCGAGCGGCGGGTGATCTTCGTGCCGGATCGCCTGATGGGCGCGAATGTCCGCGACGAGCTGCGCCGGCAGGGGGTCGACAAGGAGATCATCACCTCCGATGGCACCTGCATGGTGCACGAGCAGTTCAGCCCGGGGGACATCGCGGCCGCCCGCGCGCAGTTCCCCGGGCTCCGCGTGGTCGTGCACCCCGAGTGCACCCCCGAGGTGGTCGCCGCGGCCGACTTCACCGGCAGCACCGGCGCGATGATGCGCTACGTGCGCGCCACCCCGGCGCCGTATTACCTGCTGCTCACGGAGTGTGGCCTAGTGGGCCGCCTGCAAGCCGAGGAGCCCGCCCGCCGCTTCATCGGCGGCTGCCGCCTCTGCCCGTATATGAAGCTCAACTCCTTGGAGAAGCTCCGCGACCTGCTCCGCGCCCCGCGGCCCGACCAGATTGTCGAGGTGCCGGAGGACGTGCGGCTCCGCGCCGCCCGCTGCCTGGACCGGATGTTCGAACTCTCGCCCGCTGACTGACCCTGCCCCGATGCTCACCCCCCGCACGGAACTCCTGATCGACCTCGCCCTAGAGGAGGACCTCGGGCTCGGCGACCTCACCAGCCGCGCCCTGTTTCCCCCCGGGCACCGCAGCCGCGGCTGGATCGAGGCACGCCAAGACCTCGTGGTCTGTGGGATCGAGATCGCCGCCCGGGTCTTCGCTCGCGTCGACCCCGCCCTGCGCGTCCGCCTGCGCGCCGCCGACGGGGACCGCGTGCGTTCCGGGGCCCGCTTGCTCGAGGTGGCCGGGCCCACCGCCGCCCTGCTGGCCGCCGAACGCACCGCCCTCAATTTCCTCCAGCGCCTGTCCGGCATCGCGACGCACGTCCGGGCCCACGTGGACCTCCTCCGCGGCACCGACGTGCGCTTGGTGGACACCCGTAAGACGACGCCGGGGTGGCGCGCGCTCGAGAAGCACGCGGTCCGCTGCGGGGGCGGGGCGAACCATCGCTCCTCGCTCGGCGAGCACGTGCTGATCAAGGACAACCACCTCGCGGCCGCCGGCTCCCTGCGCCGCGCGGTCGCCCGCGCCCGCGCCGCCGCGCCCCACCTTTCCCGGATCGAGGTGGAGGTTGCCACGCTCCCGGGCGTCCGCGCCGCCCTCGCCGCCGGCGCCGAGGTGATCCTGCTCGATAATTTCACGCCCGACCGCGTCCGCGCCGCTGTGGCCCTCATTGCCGGCCGCGCCCGGATCGAGGTCTCCGGGGGCGTCCGCCGCGAGACGCTGCGCGCCTACGCCGTCCCGGGAGTTGACGTCATCAGCGTCGGGGCCCTCACGCATTCGGCTCCCGCCGCTGACCTGAGCCTGACGGTTCCGGCACGCGGATCCGCCCCCTGAGGTTCCGCCGATGGAAATTATCGAGACCGACTGCCTCGTCATCGGCGCCGGCCTAGCGGGTTCGGCCTACGCCCTCCAGGTAGCCCGCGCGGGTCGGCGCGTGGAATTGCTCGCGCTCGACGGCCCCCTCGTGGCGAACAGCGATTGGGCTCAGGGCGGCATCATTTATGAGCCTGGCGACCCGGCGCGACTGGGGGCGGACATTGTGGCCGCCAGCGACGGCACCTCGAATCCGGCGGCGGTCGAGCAACTGGTACGCGAGGGTCCGGCCGCGGTGAAGGAGCTGCTGCTCGACGAGCTCGGCGTCGCCTTCGACCGCGATGCCGCCGGCGCCCTCGAGCTCGCCCGGGAGGGCGGCCACAGCGCGCGCCGCATCCTCCACGCCAAGGACCTCACCGGCCACGCCATCCTCGCGGCGGTCGCCGCACGCGTGGACGCCACGCCCGGCATCACCCGGCGGGGCGGCTGGGTGGCCGTGGACCTGCTGACCTTATCCCACAGCACCGACCTAGTGGCCGAACGCTACGCACCGCTGACCTGCTTCGGCGCCTACGTGTTGGACACCGCCACCGGCGTCGTGCGGGCGATCGTCGCGCGCCGGACCGTCCTCGCCGCGGGCGGGCTCGGGCAGATCTTTCTCCACACCACCAACCAGCCCGGCAGCGTCGGGCACGGGGTGGCGATGGCCTACCGCGTCGGGGCGCGGCTGATCGATCTCGAGTACGTCCAGTTCCACCCGACCGCTTTCCACCGGCCCAACGCGCCGGGATTCCTCGTCACGGAGGCCTTGCGCGGCGAGGGGGCGGTGATTGTGAACGCCCGGGGCGAGCGGTTCGTCGACCGCGCGCATCCCGCGGGTTCACTGGCGCCGCGCGATGTGGTAGCCCGCGCCATCCACCTGGAGTTGGCGGCGAGCGGCGAGCCGTGTGCGTACCTCGACCTCGGCGCGCTGCGGCCCGGTTTCCTGCGCGCGCGCTTCCCCACCGTGGCGGCCCGCTGCGCGGCGCACGGGGTCGACGTCGAGCGGGGGCCCATCCCGGTCGTTCCCGCCGCCCATTTCTCCTGCGGTGGCGTGCACACGGACCTAGCCGGGCGCACCAACGTACGGAACCTAGGCGCCATCGGTGAAACGGCCTGCACTGGCCTGCACGGCGCCAACCGGTTGGCCAGCACCTCTCTGCTCGAGTGCCTCGTCGGGGCCCGGGCCGCCGCGGCGGCCGCCGTGGTGGAGCTGGCAGGGGAGGCCGGCCCGTTGCCTCGGCCGCGCCCGTGGTGCGGCGCCGACCGGCCAGCCGACCCCACGCTCATTCGCCAGGACCTTGAGCTGCTGCGCAGCACGATGTGGAACTACGCGGGGATCGTGCGCTCCCCGCTTCGCCTTGCCCGCGCGCGCCGGATCCTGCTCGAGCTGCGCGAGGAGATCCAGGGGTTCTACCGCGACTGCCGTCTGAGCCGCGAGTTGCTGGAACTGCGCAATGCGGTGCAGACCGCCCTGCTCGTGGTGCATGCCGCGGCCCTCAACCCCCGCAGCCGCGGTTGCCACCACGTGGTGGCCGAGGACTGATCTCCGGCGGAGCCCTAGGGCGTCCTCAGGCCCGCGGGTGGGCGCGGGCGGCTGCGATCAGGGCGAGCAGCGCCGCGAAGTCTTCGTCCCGGCTCCGGCTGTGGATCCGGTGGTCGAAGCCCGGCGCCGCGCGCAACTCCGCCTCCGCCGTGGCCAGCCGACGAGCGATCTCCTCCTCGTGGTCGCCCGCCCGCGCGCGCATCCGCGCGGCCAGCTCCGCCGGGTCCACGACGATGAACACGGTGGTCAGCGCCCGCGCCAGCACCGGTTCGGCCCGCGCCGCCCGTCGGAGGTTTTCCACCCCTTGCACGTCCACGTTGATGACCAAGTCGCGCCCGGCCGCGAGGGGCTCGAGCACGCTGGCGCGCAGGGTCCCGTAAAGGCGGTCCTCGTGGTCGCCGTGGACCTGCGCCCACTCGAGGAAGGCACCCGCGGCGATCCGGCGGCGGAACTCCGCCGCGTCCAGAAAATGGTAATGCACGCCGTCCACTTCGCCCGGGCGCGGGG
>JBILWD010000019.1:0-22176 GCA_044370095.1 Opitutaceae bacterium
CCCTTGTCCCGGTCGGGGGATTTCAGCAGGCCTTCCGCTGAAGATGACCCCGTTTGAGCTTTCCGTTCGGTTTTTTCTGCAGTTGGCGGCGGTGTTGGCGTGCTGTCGCCTAGTCGGGATGGCGGCGGCGCGCCTTGGGCAGCCACCGGTCGTCGGAGAAATGATCGCCGGCGTGGTCTTGGGCCCATCGCTGTTCGGCTATTTCCTCCCGTCGCTCCAGAGCGCGATTTTCCCCCCTGAATCCCGCCCGATCCTGTTCGCGGGGGCGCAGCTGGGGCTGGCGCTCTACATGTTTACGGTCGGTTTGGAATTCCGGTTCGAATTGGTCCGCGCGCGGGTGCGGAGCGCCGTCGCGATCTCGGCCTCCGGCATTCTGGTGCCCTTCGCGCTCGGCTGCGGCCTAGGACTGTTTCTCCTCGGGAAAGAGGGATTCTTCGGGCCGGGGGTAAGCGCGCTCCAGGCGGGGCCCTTCGTCGGGGCGGCGATGGCGATCACCGCGTTCCCCATGCTGGCACGGATCATCGTTGAGCGCGGCCTGGCCGGCACCACGGTGGGCGCGCTGGCGATCGCGGCCGCCGCGGTCGACGACGCCGCCGCGTGGGGCATCCTCGCGCTCGTGCTCGCAAGCCTCAAGGGTGATCCATTGATTGCGGCCAAAGCCGTCGGCGGCAGCGGCATTTTCCTGCTGTTGCTCTTCACGCTCGGACGCAAGGCCCTGGCCGGTCTGGCCTCCATCGCCACCAGAAACGAGTCCGCGGCGCGGTTCGCTTTCGGCTGGGTGATGGTGATCTTGATGTTGGTCTGTTGGTACACGGATGTAATCGGCCTCTACGCAGTTTTTGGGGCCTTCTTTCTTGGTGTGGCGGTCCCGCGGGGGGCGTTCGCGGAATCCCTGCGGGGCTGGGTTGAGCCGCTCACTACTTGGCTCCTGCTGCCTCTCTTCTTTGTGTATTCTGGGCTGAACACTCGTTTCGACTTGGTGGGCGACGCCAGTGTGTTCGGAATCTCGCTCCTGGCGCTTGCGGTTGCGGTCCTCGGCAAGGCGGGTGCCTGTTACGTCGCCGCAAGGGCCTGTGGGGAATCCCATCGCGAGGCCATGGGGATAGGATCCTTGATGAACGCCCGCGGCCTAATGGAACTCATCATCCTGAACATCGGTTTGGAGCAGGGCATCATCACCCCGACTTTTTTCACCGTGATGGTCTTTATGGCGATCTGCACCACCCTGATGGCGGTTCCCCTTTTCAATTGGTCCTATCGCCGGGCCTGAGCTTGCGGACGCGCGGACCGCCGCCCAGGAATGGCCAGGGTATGTTTCTCAGAGCCGCCACGAAACCCCGAGGGTGAAACCGAGGGCGTCAATCCCCGGGTTCGGATCCGTTTGGCCGCCGTTGGAGAGGTGCTGGAAAAGGACGCCACCGAAGACACGGCCATTCCTTGCGGCGCGCCACTCCGCTCCCGCCCGAATGAACCAATTCAGGGTAAAATCCTGCCCTTGCCCTCCCGCAACCCCGCGGGAGTCGATGGTCCCAGCTCCACCTCCGGCCCCGAAGTACCACGAGCGCGTCCGCGCCGCATTCCACCACTCAAGGGAAGGGGATGCGGCGATCGCGAGATAATGCGATTCTGGACCGGTCACGATCGAGGTGGCGAAGAGAGTGATCCGGTGCCGAAGCACCAACCGGGCCCCGTCCTTCAGGTCACGGCCCCTGAATTCCCCTGAACGCCATGAAAATTGGGTTGGCACGAGGGTGTATGAGAGTGGGGTGAGATTCCCCACCTGCCAGATCACACCTGACTCGACGCTCCACTCGGCCGCCGGCGTTTGCGGCGTGCTTTTTCCCGGCAGGGGGCATCCGGCCATCAGTCCGGCCACTAGGCAAGCGAGGTAGGCTCGGGTAATGACCAAGGCGCAGCAGGGTTCGGGAAAGGTCTTGCTGGAAGCGGGTCGCTTGGAAAGCAATCTCCGCGCCTGCCCTGCTCCAGCCCGCGACCCTGCCGGGGACAGGGCGTCCTGCCGCGACTCACCAGTGGTAGGACACAGTCGTGCCGATTGTGATCGGCGGGAGGTAGATCGCTCGCGAGCGCAGATGTCCGCTCTGGCTCGTGCCCGCGTTGCTTGAGTCGAGCGTCCGGTTGTTCGTCAGGTTGTCCACTGAAACGGGCTAGTGGGCGCGGACCTGCGGGCTGACGACCTTGCCTGCGTAGTGGCGCAAATCGTGCGCGCTACTCCGGCTGGCACTGTGGATTTGACCGGCTGGCCGTGACCCGGCACGGTGTCAGGATGAGACTTTCCCCCGAGGCGGTACAGGCCATCCGCGAGGAGGTCGCCCGGGCGGACCCGCAGGCGGAAGTCTGGCTGTTCGGCTCCCGGACGCGCGACGAGGCCAAGGGCGGGGACATCGACCTGCTCGTGGTTTCCGAACGGGTGGCCTTCGCGGACGAGCTGCGGCTGCGGGCCGCCCTGCTCGACCGGATCGGATGGCAGCGGCTCGACCTGGTGGTTCGCCCGCGTTCCCGGCTCGGGGAACCCTTTGCCGCGTTGGCCCTGGAAACGGGCATCCGCCTGTGAACTCGGAAGGACAGCGTCGCCTCTTGGATCAGTCGCTGGCCGACCTTGCGACGGCGCGCCGGCATCTCGATTTCTCGGCCGAGCGAATCCGCACGCTGCCCGCTGACCTGAAGGGGATTGCCGAGGCCGATCTGGAGACCGCAGAGGCGTTCACCAGTCGGTTCGCGCGGACAGTCGACCTGCTCGTCAACCGAGTCCTGCGGACACTCGATCGCGTGGAACTCAAGCCGCCAGGGACGCTCCTCGACCTAGTCCAGGGCGCGGAGCAGCGCGGATTCGTGGCTTCCGCGGCCGTCTTGAGGGAATTGAAGGACGTGCGCAACGAGGTCGCGCACGATTACGCAGGGGCCCGCCTGCCGGAGCTCTTTGCCTTTTGCCGCGCCCGCAAGCCGGAACTCGACGAGATCTGCGACCGGGTGCGCGTTTATGCCGGCCGGCTGCCGCTTTAGGCGGGCGTCGCCGGCGCGGCGAAGTCCGCCTCGAGGCACACCAGACACACATCGTCCTCGAACTCGCTCCGGCCGCAGTGCGCCCGCACGCGGTCGAGGATCGTCGGGATCACCGCCCCTGCCGGCGCCGTGGCAAGGGTGTCCCGCAGCCGGTCCACCCCGAAGAAGTCGCCCGCCGCGTTCGCCGCCTCGAATACCCCGTCAGTATAGGCCAGTAGGGTGCTGTCGGCCGGAAAGGGCACCTCGTGCCGGCTGTAAGCGAAATCTCCGAGCAGCCCCGCCGCTGGCTCTGGATCCTCAGGAGCCAACCGGCGGATCGTCCCGCCTGCGCCTCGCAGCAGCGGCGGGGGGTGCCCGGCGTTGCTGTACACCACCGTCCCCTGATCGAGGTCGATCACCCCGAAGAAGACGGTCGCGAAGACCGGCTGGCCGGTCTGCTCCACGATGGGCATCAGGCTCCGGTTGATCTCCCGTAGCACGTGCGTTGGCTCGCCGGCCCGCGGGCCCATCTCCTCGACCACGCCGCGGAGGAGTGCCGTCAGCAGCCCCGCCCGCACCCCGTGGCCCATCACGTCGCAGAGGAGCAGGCCACCGCGGCGCTCGCCCAGACGCAGCAGCGAGAAGAAGTCCCCGCCCAACGTGGTGGTCGGGAGATAAAGGTGGCTGCAACGCAGCGCGCTCTGCCCCGGGGTCCGGCCGCCCGAGAAAAACGGGGGCGCTCGGTCCAAGAACGCCTCCTGCACCTGCCGCGCCATCACGAGATCCGCCTCCATCTCTGCGCTCCGCCGCCGTAGCTCCTCCTCGGCCCGCTTGCGCCGGGTGATGTCGTGGCTGATGCCCACCAGGCCCACCACCTGGTCCCGCGCGTCCCGGAGCAGCACCTTGGTGACCAGCGACCAATGCACGTCGCCGGCCGGGCCAAAGTCCGATTTCTCCTGGTTGATGATCGGCGGGCCACCGCCCAGCACCTGCTGGTCGTCCAGAAGCGCCTGACGGCCCCGTTCGCCGGGATAAAAGTCCAGCGTGGTCCGGCCTCGCACCGCCTCCGGCGAATCGGCGCCGAGGGAAGCCAGATGCGCGCGGTTGTTGAGCACGTACCGCGAGGCGATGTCCTTCACGTACAGCCGGCTCGGGAGGTGGTCGATGATGGTGCGCAGCAAAATGCGCTCCTCGTTCAGCCGCTCCTCGGCCTCCTTCGCGGCGGTGATGTCCCGCGTCAGCCCAAAGGTGCCGATGATCCGGCCCGCGGCGTCGCGCCACGGCATCTTCGTGCTCGAGGCCCAGCCCTGGGTGCCGTCCCGGCGGGTGAGGCGCTCGACCTTCGCGATCACCGGGCGGCCGGTACGGATGATCTCCTGCTCGTCCGCAAAAGCCCGCTCCGCGTGCTCCTTGGCGAAGTAATCGAAATCGGTCCGGCCAACGCACTCCTCTGGGGTCGACGCGCCGAGGGAAAGCGCGTGCGCGTGGCTGTTGCGGACAAAGCGGCTCTCGCGGTCCTTAAAGTAGATGCGGTCCGGGCTCGTCTCCATCAGCACCCGGAGCAGGGAAGCCTCGAGGGAGTCGGCGGCCCCCGGCGTGGGTAACGGTGGATTGGTGCTCATCGGGCGGGCGGCAGCGCAGGTCAGCGGCGACGGCGGCCGAACGGGGACGTGCTCTTGCCCGCCGTCAGGGTGCCGTCCGCAGCCATCTCCTTAATCACCGTGGTCAGGTAGGGGATGAGCTGCTTCTTGCGGCTGACCACCCCGGGCAGGTCAAACAGGTCGTCCAACTCCCGGCGCGCATAGCGGATGCGCTCGAGGAACGCGTTCTCGCCCTTCACCAGCAGCAGGGAGTTTTGGGTGTTGATGTCGGTGACCAGCAGGGCCGCGAACGCCAGGCGTTCCTCCTCGCGCAGCTCCTGCATCGCGCGGGCGATCCCCTTCGCGTTGGCCTCGAAGTTGCCGAACCCGAGCTCCTCCACCTGCGACACCGAGAAGCGCACGCCCTCTTCCTCGTACACCTTAAAGTCCGAGCGCACGACCTTGTCCGGCGTCTGCGCCAAAATGACGGAACCCGAGTTGAAGATCTCCTCGGCCAGCTGTTTGGAATCGACCCCCGCGATCTCGCCCAGCCAAGCCAGCATCAGCGCGTCCTTGCCGGTGCTCGTGGGGCCCTGCAGGTGGAGGGTGTCCGAGATCAGCCCGGACATCATAATTCCCGCGATCGCCGGCGAAGGCTGCAGGCCCTCCCGCCGGAACAGGTCCGCTACGATGGTGCAGGTGGAGCCGACGGGCTCGTTGATGAACAGGATCGGCTGCGCGGTGTGGAGGCTGCCGAGGCGGTGGTGATCGATGATCTCGGCGATGGTGACTTCCTCCGCACCGGGCACCGCCTGCGTCAGCTCATTGTGGTCCACCAGCACGAGGCGGGTGCGCACCGGCTTGAGGATGTCGCTCTTGGTCAGAATGCCGGCGAGGCGGCCCTCGTCGTCCGTCACCAGCACCGCCTGCGTGCTCAGCCCGAACTGCTTGCGGGCGTCCGCCACCCGGGTGTCCGCGTCGACGGTGAGGAAGCTGCGGTCGATCACGCGTTCCAAGTTCGAGGCGGTGCGCACGACCCACGCAGTGGTCGCGGAGTCGTACGGGCTCGAAATGATGCTGACCCCGCGCTCGCGGGCGGCGGCCTCCACCTCCGGATCGATCGGCAGGCCGCTCGTCACCACCAGCGCCCGAATGCCAAGGTCGATCGCTCGCCGCTGCACGTCGTCGCGGTCGCCGACGATGATGATCGACTGCTCGGCGGGAATGTTCTCGCGCACCGAGATGCTCCAGAACGAACGGATGTCCATCGTGCCGAGGCGCACGAAGAGGTCCTCCAGCCGCTCGGCGTCGACGAGGTGGATCGCTTGGCCCTTGAGCGCTCGCACGATGGCGGAAAGGGAGCTGTGCACCTGCCGCATCAGGCGCGGCTCGCTGACCCGCGGGATGAAGACGCTGCCCAGCTGCGCGAGGCTGATTAGGCCGACGGGTTTGCGCCGCGCGTTGGCCACCGGCAAGACCCGCACTTGGTGGCGGTCGATCAACTCCAGGGCCTCCGCGCAGGTGGCCAGATCGTTCACGTGGACCACCTCATTGGTCATCACGTCGCGCACGCGAGGGGACACGTCGCTGAGGTAGTGGGGCAAGGGGACGCGGAACCGCGAGAGGATCGTGTCGATGCGGGCATTCGAGTTGCCGCAGCGGGCGGCCACGAAGCCGGTCTCGCCCTTAGCCTCCTTCAACGCCGCGTAGGCGATCGCGGAACACATCGCGTCCGCATCCGGATTGCGGTGCCCGACCACATAGGTGACGCCGCCGACGGCGGAGGCGGGTGCCGGGCGGGGAGCGGCGACGTTGGCGGCACGGGGCGGAGTCATCGGCGTGGTCGACAAGGGGAGCGGGAAACGTCGAAGGAGGCAGAGAACGCCTTGGTCCGCAAGCGGATGCCGAGACCGTGAATTCCGGGTAACGCCGCCTTGACGCATAGTTCCCGCGGCCGCCGAGGCCCCGCGGGGAAAGTTTTCTCCGGACGCGGTCTTGGGGAGCGACGGCCGGATCGGAGGCGGTGGGCGCTTCTGGGGTCCAGACCTTGTTTTTACCCGTGGACCGCGGTCCCGCCGTCACGCGATCGGGGTGCCTCCAGTGTGCCTCCAGTCCTGCTCCAGTCCTCTTTCAATTCCCCCCTCATCCGCCGGTTTTTTGGGCTTCCGCCGGGTCCAGGCGCGACCCCGATGGCTCCATTCCGGCAGGGAGATTCGCGGTCATCGGATTCGGTTAATTTAAGATTGGCAATTATTTAGGTAAAAAAAAGAAAACCCCCGCGGAGCTGTTCCGCGGGGGTCGAGAGGGTGGAGAAGGATTAGTCCGGGCTGATTCCTTGCCTGAGTCGGGGAAGAGTGGTTTTTAGGGTTTTACCCCTAAATAAAGCCTAATCCGCGGTTGAGGCGACTGCCGGGCCGGCCGAGGTGGGCTCAGGGCCCGCGCTGGGC
The DNA here is from genome assembly GCA_044370095.1 of Opitutaceae bacterium. Classification (GTDB taxonomy): domain Bacteria; phylum Verrucomicrobiota; class Verrucomicrobiia; order Opitutales; family Opitutaceae; genus ER46. Next base: position 7,028 of record JBILWD010000019.1, read on the forward strand.
GGTGGTGCCGCCGGCCGTCCCGATCATCCCGGCGGCGCCCGAGGCGGGGGGAATGCCGTAGATGCGGGCGCTGAGGTTGGCGTTCGTGACGTTGAAGGGCACCGCCTGCCGGATGTTGTTGGGGCGCGTGGTGCTGGTCGACGTCGGGTTGTTCGAGACGAAGGGCGACGGGTTGTTCGTGTCCGGGTAGAACGCGATGTTGCCGCCGAGGAAGGCGATGTAGCCGCCGGTGGCCTTATAGACGCCGGAGGTCTCGCTCCAGAGGCCGTTGGTTTGGAGGCCGCGGGTGTAGATGACCGGCGTGGTCGCGGGGTCGCTCATCTTGACGCCGCCCACGAATTCCCAGGAGGGGGAACGGCCGGAGGTGAACGAGGTGTGCAGCGTGTTGCGCTGGTTGGACGGCTGGATGATGAAGGTCGGGTAGGTACCGCTGAAGGCCGGATCGTTCTTCGAGAAGAAGAAGGTCGGGTCGGTCAGGATGTTGTTCTTGGCGAGGATGCCGGGCCACTTCCAGGCGAGCTGGGGGGCATTGAGGACCGAGTTGGCGATGTTAATCGGATCGGGGAGGCGGTCTTGGTTATCGCCGGCGTAGATCTGCGCGGCTTTGAGCACCTCGCGGAGGTTATTGGCATCGACCGCGCGCTGCGCCTTCTCGCGGACCGTGCCGACCGTCGGGATGACGATGGCGGCCAAGATGCCGATGATGGCGATGACAGTGAGCAGCTCGATCAGCGTGAAGCCGGGGCGGCGGGCGGGGGCTCCGAGGCTGGGGGCAGGGCGGGCAATGGTCATAAATGAGGTAAGGGTGCGGGGAAGACGCGAGGAAGCGTCGGAGGGTTTCGGCGAAAAATCCCGGGCTCAAGCAGATTTTGCCCTCGGGGGCGCGCGGCGGGCGGCGGGCTTGACAATCCCGGAGGCGAGCCGAATCCTCCGCGGTTCTCCTCCACTCTCTCTCCGGAAAGTGGGCCCTGCGGCCCGCTTTTTTTTTCCCAACTTTCCCGCACCTCCATACGCCATGAGCAGCGAAATCCTCTCCGTCCTTGAGTATATGGAAAAGGAAAAGGGCATCCCCCGCGCCGAGATGATCTCGACGATCGCGAATGCCCTGAAGACGGCCGCCCAGAAGGGCGTGAACTCCGGCCAAGAGCTGCGGATCGACATCAATCCGCGTAACGGCCAGCTGCAGGCTTGGTGCCTGCTCAAGGTGGTCGACTCGGTCAGCAATCCCCGTACGGAGCTGCACGTGGAGAAGGCCCAGGCGCTCAAGCCCGGGGCGGTTATCGGGGAAATGCTAGAGAAGGCCATCGACCCGTCCTCGCTGGGGCGCATCGCGGCCCAGACCGCCCGCCAGGCGGTGATGCAGCGGCTGCGGCAATTCGAGAAGGACCGGATCTTCGACGATTTTAAGGACCAAGTCGGCAACATCGTCACCGGCACGGTGCGGCGCCGCGAGCGCAACGACCTCTTCATCGATCTGGGCAAGGCCGAGGCGGTAATGCCCGCCAAGGAACAGGTGCCGGGCGAGGAGTACCAGCCAGGCGAGCGCATCCGCTGTCTGCTGCTCGAGATCCAGAGCACCCCGCGCGGGCCCGAGATCGTGCTCAGCCGGGCCAGCTCCCGCTTCGTCCGCCGCCTCTTCGAGCTGGAGGTCACCGAGGTGGCCGACGGCACCGTCAAGATCGAGGCGTTCGCCCGCGAGCCGGGTTACCGGACCAAGATCGCGGTCACCAGCACCGACCCCAAGGTGGATCCGGTCGGCGCCTGCGTCGGCGCGCGGGGTGCCCGCGTGAAGACGATCGTCCGCGAACTGGGCGGGGAGAAGATCGACATCATCAAGTTCTTCGCGGATCCGCGAGAGATGGTGATCGAGGCGCTGAAACCAGCGGTCCCGCGCGAGATCGTCCTCGACGACAAGGCCCGCCGCATTCTGCTCCGGGTCGCCAACGACGATCTGGCCATCGCAATCGGCCGCAAGGGCCAGAATGCCCGGCTGACCTCGCGTCTGGTCGGCTGGCGGATCGACATCGAGGAATTCCGTGCGGTCGGCGCCGACCCGGAGGGCGATGCGAAGCGCAAGCTGGTCGCTGGCCTAGGGGTGGCCGAGGACCTCGCCCTGCGGTTGGTCAAGGCGGGCTTCGTCTCGCTGGAACTTTTTGAAGGCGTGGAGGCGGCGGACCTTGAAGGCGCCGGCTTCAGCCCAGAGGAAGCCGCCCTTGTCATCCAGCGCGTCGCCGCGCAGGCGCAGTAACCCGCAGCGTCCAGGTCCGACCGCATGAGCATCCGCATCCACAAACTCGCCGAAGAGCTCGGCCTGGACAACAAGGAGATGATGGCGCTGCTCAAGGAGCGCCGGATCATTGGCCAGGACGTCAAATCGGTCTCGAGTACCGTGGACAAGATCAGCGCCGCGGCGCTGCGCGAGGAGTTCGCCGCGCGCCAGCCCGCCCCCGCGGCGGCGTCCGCGACCCCCGTGGAGCCGGCGGCGCCTGCGGCCGAGACCCCCGCCGCGGACGCGGGCCCGCCCCGGGTGAATCTCCCCTCTGGCGTCTTCGTCAAGAGCCGGCAGGACATCGAGCGCGAGCGCGAGGTCGCGGCCGCGGCGAAGGCGGCTGCCCTGAAGGCCGCGTCCGCGCCCCCGCCGCCTCCTCCGCCTCCCCCGCCGGTGGCCCCAGCGCCCGTGGTGCCGCCCAAGCCGGTGTCCGCCCCGCCGCCGCCCCCCGCGTTGCCCAAGCCGGTCTCGGCGCCGCCGCCCGTGTCCGCCCCGCCCCCGGTTTCGAGGCCCCCGATGGTGGTTCCCCCGGTTTCCGCCCCGCCCGTCGCCCGTCCGCCGGTCGGGTTGAACGCTCCCCCGGTCCGTCCCGCCCCTGCGCCGGCGATGGCCCCGGTGGCTCCGGCCGTGCGTCCGGCTGCGGTGGTCGCGCCTGCCGCCTCGGCGCCCGCCGCGCCCACGCCGACTCCCGCGCCGAAGCCTCCCGCTCTGCCCCCGGCGTTGCCGCCCCGCGCCCCGGCGCCGGCCCCCGTGATGGCGCCGAAGGCGCCGCCCTTGCCAGTTAACCCGGCTCCGGTCGCTCACATCACCATCCAGGGCGATGTGAAGATCCTCCACCTGAAGCCGCCCATTGTGGTGCGCGACTTCGCCGCCGCCCTGAGCCTGAAGCCCTTCAAGCTGATCTCGGAGCTCAACCAACTGGTGGGCTTCGCGGCGATGAACTCCACCATCGAGGAGGCCGTCGCCCAGAAGGTGGCCGAGAAATACGGCTTCGTGCTCGAGATCAAGCACCGCGGCGACGCTGCTGCCCAGCAGGCCGCCAAGGAGAAGAAGGAGAAGAAGCAGCCGGAGGAGGATGAGTCCAAGCACCTCGTTCCACGGCCCCCGGTGGTCTGCATCCTCGGCCACGTCGACCACGGCAAGACCTCCCTCCTCGACGCCATCCGCAAGGCCAACGTGGCCGCCGGCGAGGCGGGCGGCATCACCCAGCACATCGGCGCCTACCAGATCGAGTTCAACGGCCGGAAGCTCACCTTCCTCGATACTCCCGGCCACGCCGCCTTCACCAAGATGCGCGCCCGCGGCGCGAGCGTCACCGACATCGCCATCCTCGTGGTGGCGGCGGACGACGGTTTTATGCCGCAGACGGAGGAGGCCCTGAAGATCGCCCTCGCCGAGAAGCAGTCCCACCCGGAGCGCTTCGCCCTGCTGGTCGCGGTCAACAAGATGGACGTTAAGGGCGCCAATCTGGATCAGGTGAAGAACCAGATGCAGCAGCGCGGCATCGCCCCGGAAGACTGGGGCGGTGAGACGATCACCGTGCCGGTGGCCGCCATCAAGAACCAAGGCATCACCGAGCTCTTGGATATGATTTTGCTGCAGGCGGACGTGTTGGAACTGAAGGCCAACCCAAAGGCCGAGGCCAGCGGTCTGATCATCGAATCCGAGATCGACTTCGGCCGCGGTCCCCTCGCCACGGTCATCGTCCAGCGCGGCACGCTGCGAGTGGGCGATGCCCTCGTGAGCGGTCCGAATTACGCCAAGGTAAGGGCGATGTTCGACGATCAGGGTCGCAACGTGAAGGAAGCCACCCCCGGCACCCCCGTGCGGGTCATCGGTTGGTCCGGCACCCCGGACAGCGGCGCCGCTTTCAAGGCGGTCAAGAACGCCCGTGAGGCCGAGCAACTCGCCGAGGAGGAGACACTCCGCCTCAAGAAGGAGGCGACCACCGCCGCCGCGGCCCCCAAAGAGGTCTCGGTTGAACGGCTCTTCGCCAACATCGCGGCCACCCAGGCCAAGGTCCTCAAGGTCATCATCAAGACCGACGTCTTCGGCTCCTCCGAGGCGGTCCGCGTCATCCTCGACGGCATCAAGAGCACGAAGGTCCAGTTGGAGATCGTCTCCATCGAGGTGGGCCTCGTCACCAAAAACGACGTGCTGATGGCTGGCGCCTCCGGGGCCCTGATCATCGGCTTCCACACGCGGCTGGAGAACGGCGTGACGCCGCTCGCCAAGCACCACGGGGTACGCATCGAGACCTACGAGATCATCTACGAGATGGGCGACAAGGTCCGCGAGATGATGGCCGACCTGCTTGATCCCGACATTAAGGAGATCAAGACCGGGGCGGCGGAGGTCCGGCAGGTCTTCCCGCTGGCCAAGGGTTTCGTGGCGGGCTGCCTCGTCACCGAGGGCAAGATCAACCGCAACGCCGCCGCCCGCCTGCGCCGGGGCCGCGAGATCCTGCACGAGGGCCGCGTCGGCACCCTACGTCGGTTTAAGGACGACGCCAACGAGGTCCGCGCGGGCCTCGAGTGCGGCATCAAGCTGGATGATTTCAACGGCTACGCGCCGGGCGACGTCATCGAGTGCTTCGAGGTGCAGAAGGTCCGGGCCTCCCTGTAGGCCCGGCCCGTCCGCCCCGATCTTCCCTCCTCCCGGCGATGAGCAACCGCACGGTGCGCGTCAACGAGCTCGTTCAGCGTGAGCTGGGCGACATTCTGCGCCGCCGCTACCAGTCGGAAGCGGTGAACGTCACGATCACCGAGGTCCGCGTCTCGCCGGACCTGCGGGACGCGCGGGTGTTCGTGGCGGTGGTGGGGGACGCCGAGGCCGCCGAAGCCAAGCTCCGCTGGCTGCGGGCGCAGGCCGGGGCCATCCGCGCTGAGGTCGGCCACCGGATCGTGCTCAAGTACCTGCCCAAGTTCGAATATGTGCTGGATCATTCGGCCGCCCGCGGCGCCCGGATCCTGCAGGTGCTGGACGAGGTGACGCCGCCCGGGTCCGCCCCGGCCCCCGCGCCGGAGCCGGAGCCGAAGTGGGAGCCTAAGTTGAAGCCGGAGTCGGAGCGGAAGGAGTGACGATGGAAGCCTTTTTCCCGGAGTTGCGGCCGGCCTTCACCCGGCTGCTGGACCGCGTGGCCGGCCTGCCCGTCGCCGTCTGCGGGCACGCGCGGCCCGATGGGGACTGCATCGGCTCCCAGGTGGCCTTGGCCCGGGTGCTGGCGGCCCGGGGGCTGGACGTCATCTGCGTGAACCCGGACCCCGTGCCGCGGCGCCTCCAGTACCTGACTGGCGGGATGGAGTTCCGCCGGACGGACGACGTCCTCCGCGATCCCTTGGCGCGCGCCGCGATCTTCGTCGATTGCGCGGACCACGCCCGCGGGGGCGAACGGCTCAAGGCCCACTACCCGCGCCCGGTGGGCGTGATCGACCATCACCTCTCGAATGCTGGCTTCGGCGAGGTGGACCTCATTGAACGTACCTCCGCGGCGACCTGCGAGATCCTCGCCGGCCTCTTCCTCGACGCAGGGCTGCCGGTGGATGCCGCGACCGCGCGGGCCCTCTATGCCGGGATCCTGACGGACACGGGTCAGTTCCGCTTCCAGGCGACCACGCGACGCTGCTTCATTTTGGCGGGGGAGTTGGTCGCCCGGGGCGCGTCTCCGGCGGAAGCGGGGTTTGAACTCTACGAGCGGGAAACCCCGGGCAAGCTGCGGTTGCTCCAACGGTTCCTGGCCTCGCTCCGGCTGGAGGCCGGCGGTCGGCTCTGCCTCGGGGTGCTGCCGGCGGGTATCTTCGAGGAGACCGGGTCCAGCGCCGAGGACACCGAAGGTTTGGTCGACTACGCCCGTTGCATTGACGGGGTGGAGATTGGCGCGTTGGTCGAATGGCGTAAGGATGGCACGGCGAAGGCCAGCCTGCGGGCTAAGGAGCCGTCCCTGCGCGTGGACCTGGTGGCAGCCCGCTTCAAGGGGGGCGGCCACGCCTGCGCGGCCGGGCTCAGCCTGCCGTCGGCCCCCGCGGACTTCGAGGCGCAACTGCTGGCCGCGATGGCCGAGCGCCTGACGCTGCCACCCTCGCCCGCTCGCTGAATATGCTGCTGCCCGCCAAGGAAATGGAGGGAATCCTCCTGGTCGACAAACCCGGGGACCACACCTCCCACGACGTCGTGGCCCGCCTGCGCGGGAAGCTGCGGATGAAGCGCATTGGCCACGCGGGCACCCTCGACCCGATGGCCACCGGCCTACTGGTTATCCTCGTGGGGAAGGCCACCCGGGTGTCCCAGTACCTAATGGGGGTCGACAAGGACTACGAGGGGACGGTCGAGCTGGGTAAGACCACCGACACCCAGGATGCGGAGGGGGAGGTGATGGAGACCCGGCCCGTGCCGCCCTTGAACGCGGGGGAGATCCAGACGGCGATGAACGGGTTCCTCGGGGATCAGTACCAGACGCCGCCGATGTATTCCGCGGTGAAGATCGATGGCGTGCCCCTGTACAAGAGCGCGCGGAAGGGCCAAGAGGTGGAGCGCGAGCCGCGTTTCATCCGTTTGATGGAATGGACGCTGACCGGCTGCGCCCTGCCGCGGTTCGACTTCCGCCTGAAGTGCACCAAGGGCACCTATGTGCGCACCCTGGCCCACGACCTTGGCAATCGGCTGGGCTGCGGCGCCCACTTGGCGGCGTTGCGCCGGACGGGGGCGGGCCAGTTCGGGGTCGCGCAGGCGCTGACGCTCGATCAGATCAACGCCCTGACCCTTCCCGAGATCGAGCGCCGGCTGATCTCCGTGGCCGCGGCGGTGCCCCCCGTGGCGCTCTGAACGGGGCTGCTAGTTATGCCGCCGGAAGTCCTCGCGAACCTGGCTGCGGTTCCCCCCTACGCCGCCCCGCTGCATCTGGCGGTGGGGATGTTCGATGGCGTCCATCGTGGGCATCAGGCGGTCATCCGCGGGGCGGTGGACGCGGCGCGCGCCGCGGGCGGGACCGCGGGCGTGCTGACCTTCTGGCCCCATCCGAGCGTCGTGCTGCGTCCCGCGTCGCCCACTCGGGTAATGCAGGATCCGGCGGCCAAGGCGGAGGTGCTACGTCAGCTGGGAGTTAGCCTCATCCTGACGGAACCGTTCTCCGCCGGGATCGCGGAAGTGGAAGCGGGGGAGTTCGTGGCTTGGTTGCGGGCGCGTCTGCCGGGATTGACGGGACTCTACGTCGGCGAGAACTTCCGCTTCGGGCGGGGACGTCGAGGCGAAGTGGCGTTGCTGGCACGGACTGGCCAGGAAGCCGGGATCACTGTGGTGGTGGCGCCTCCCGTGCTCTGGGAAGGAGCGCCGGTGAGCAGCACCCGGATCCGGACCCTGCTGGCGGCCGGGGAGATGCCGGCGGTGGCTGGCCTGCTGGGGCGCCCGTACGCCTCCCGCGGGCCGGTGGTGCCCGGCAAGCGCCTGGGACGCACGCTGGGGTTTCCGACGTTGAACCTGATGTGGTCGCCGCCGGCGGCGCCCCGGTTCGGGGTCTACGCGGTCCGGGTGCGCGGCACCGGCGGACCGGCGCAGGCCGCGGTGGCCAATTACGGCCTGCGCCCGACGGTCGAGCGGGCGACGGAGCCCCGCCTAGAGGTGCACGTGTTCGGCGACTGCCCGTGGACCGAGGGGGACGTGCTGGGCGTGGAATGGGAGCGTTTTCTGCGGCCGGAGCAGGCGTTTCCGGACGTTGCGGCGCTGCGGGCGCAGATCCGGCAGGACTGTGCGGCGGCGCGGGGGGCGTTGGGGCTTCCGCTGGCGTGAGGGCCGAGGTTTTTCCTTGCGCTACCGCGGGCCGAGCCTGTTACCTGATTCTCCTTCCGGTGCGGACCCTTAGCTCAGTTGGTTAGAGCGTTTCCTTGACATGGAAAAGGTCACTGGTTCGAGTCCAGTAGGGTCCACCATCGCGCAACTCATTCTCCCCAAGTGATTAACCTGAGAATTAGGATGCGCTTAAGTGCTTTCTTCCGGCCGTGCCGGCGAGCGGAACGTCGATTGGCGGGCTGGGGGCGGGGCGGATGCCCGGGGCTGTGAGCGGCGGCAAGACTCAGGTGTTGCCCGAGGAGGCCCAGCGGGTTGCGACCGTGGGGCGTTGGCGCGTGGTCGTGCTCAACGATCCGGTGAACCTGATGTCCTACGTCGTCCTCGTTTTCCGCAAGGTGATGGGTTTCGATGAGTCGACGGCCCGCCGGAAGATGCTGGAGGTGCACGAGCAGGGGCGTTCGGTCGTGTGGACGGGCCTGCGGGAAAAGGCCGAGGCGTACGCTTTCACGTTGCAGGAATGGCACCTTTCCGCGGTCGTCGAAGCCGATGAAGCGCATTGAGGTCAAATTGGCGGTGCCGGTGGTGGCGCCCCTCCTCGACGTGATCCGGGCGCTCGGCGAAACGCCCCCGGTGGCGGCCCCCGGGGTCAGCTTGCCCCCGGATGCCGACCCGGATCTTCGGGGCGCCTGGCTCGGGGAGCTGGCCGCGGCGGAGTCCGCCGAGGTGCGCGCCCTGCTGGCCCTATTCGACGAAGTCTTTTTCCGCGAGGGGATCGTCGCTTTCGACGCGGAAAACGCCGAGATGATCCTGCGTGCCTGTGCGGTCCTCCGCCTGCGCCTCCGGGAATCGTACCTCCGGGCCTGGGGGGACGACGCGCTGGAGAGCGGCGACGTGGAGGCGGGGCCGTTCGAGCCCGGCGGCCACAAGGCGATGGCGTGCTTTCTGTTCCTCGCGACCGTGCAGGAGCTGATCCTGCAACATCTCGGCGACAATATCTTAGCCAACTGAGCGGCCCGAGTTCGCCGTTGACCGCGAGGGTGGGGAGCCTAGGGTTCGCGGCGACACTCTGCGGTGTGCGAGGTGCTTTCAATAACAGCTCGTTGCCTTAGGATTCCATCGGGAGCCGAAGTCCACGGGAGGAATGTCAGGCCGTAAATCGGAAGACAGAAGACCCGGGGATGGCGCCCACCTTAACCTAAAAAGGTCTTGAGCCTTTGAGCATACGGCATCGGCGGAGTGTCATTTTTCATTTTAGTGGGAAAATTCCCGGCTCTTAGTGCAATCAGTGATTGCAAGGTCAGGGATTTCGTACCTCTCTGGGGGTTTTACTGGAATGATCCCCAACCCCATCGAGGATGCCGCGCGGGTCGCGGGTAGTGTGCCCGCTCCGGTCGGGTCGGAGAAGCCACGCCGGATCTGGATCGTCGAGGATCACATCTCGGTGCGCCAATTGCTGGAGGCTTTCATTAACCTCATCCCGGGGTTCAAGGTGGTGGGGGTGAGCGCGGGGGAGGTCCCGGCGTGGGAGGCTGGCCAGCGGGGCGAGATCGATTTGGTGGTGCTGGACCTGATGATTCCAGGGATCGGGGGCATCAACGCGCTGCAGAGGCTGCGGGCCCTGCCGGTGCCGCCCCGGGTGATCATCTACTCGGGGACGACGACCGTGCACTCGTTGCAGCTCGCGCTGGCCCACGGGGCGGCCGGTTATGTCGACAAGGGAGACTCGATCGAGGAGCTCAAGGCGGGGCTGCAGCGGGTAAGCGAGGGCGGGATCTATTTCAGCCAAGGCGCCAGCCGCCTGATGTCCTCCCTGATGCGGAGCGGCCCGGGAGGAATGCTGAAGCTGGAGCCCACGGAGTTTCGCGTGCTGGAGCTGCTGGCGGGAGGTTACTCCATCAAGGACATCGCGAAGGAGATGAAGCTTTCAGACCAGAAGGTGTACCGGACGCGCCAGAGCCTGATGGAGCGCGCGGACGCCCGCAATGCGCAGGACCTCGTGCGCTACGCGTTCGAAATCGGCCTGGTCGGATTGCACCGGGCCGGGGCGGAGGCGAGCGAGGCGGCGGCCCGCGCCGGCGAAGGCCGACGTCCCGACTGATCCCGCTGGGGCCCGCTCGAAAGGCGCTTCCCGGCGTCAGGGTACCCGGATTCCCGCCGCCCCTCCTAGGTAGCTCCCGCCGCAACGGTCGCTCGCGGCCTCGATCCCCGCACCCCCTCCTCTTCCTATGCTCACGTCACTCGCCCTCCGCGGTTTCCGCCCGGTCCCGCCCGCGACCCCAGGAACGGTGGACGTTGGCCTAGCCGTCCCGGCTGATTTCCAGCGGCAGCTGGCCCACGAGCTGAAGAACCACATCGCGTCGCTGCAGAGCGCCTCGTATCTCCTTTCGCGGCACGGGAGCGACCTGACGGCGGAGCGGGAGCGGAAGTGGCTGGCGACGTGCGATCGCTCGATCGAGGCGATGCGGCGCGTGGTCGAGCAGGTCGAACAGTTGGAACGCGCTCTGGGGGACGAGGATCCGGGAATGCGGGAGACGGTTGAACTGCGTCCGTGGCTGGACGCACTCGCCGCCCGTGGCGGGGTGGGGGAGGAAGTGGCGGATTGGACGTGGGAGGTTGCGGAACAACCGGACGAGCAGTGGGTCCTGCCCCGCCGAGCTGCGGACGACGCCTGGCCCTGCCTGTTCGCCAATGCGGCCCGCTTCGCGGAAGCAGGAACGCGGCCCGCCCTGCGGGTCCGCGGGCGCGACGGCGGCCTAGAACTCGAGGTGGAGACTGTCGGGGCCGGGCTTTCGGTCGAGGAGGTGGCGCGGCTTGGGGAGCCCTTCTTCCAAGGTCAGAACGCCCGGGGTCGCGGGGGTGCCGGGTTGGGGATGCCCCTCGCGCTCGTGCTGCTGACCCGGTGCGGCGGCGCCTTGTGGCACGAGCGCCCCGCCGCGGATCGCACCGTTTTCCGGTCCTGGATCCCGGCGGCGCGGGTTCCGTGAGCGTTTCGCGGCGCTAGCCGGCGGCGAGGGTCGGGCGCGAACGGCGAGGCGCCGGCGGCATTTTCCTTCCGCTGCGCGCCGGCGCGCCTTGACAGCCGGGGCGGCACGTCACTACAGCCGTCGTCCGGAATGGACACTGCGCTCGAGCAGCCCGTGCTGGTGTTGAACCGCCTCTGGCAGGCGATCAACATTGTTGCCGCCCGCCGCGCCTTCGGTTTGCTGGCCCGCGGGCAGGCGCAGGTGGTGCTGCAGCAGGACGACGATTACCGCACCTTCTCGATGCTGGATTGGATCGACTTCTCCGCGTCGAACCCCCCGGTCCTCCCGCAGGAGGCGGTGCGCACCCCGCACCGGCTGATTTTGCTGCCGAAGGTGATCCTGCTGACGGTGTTTGACCAGCTGCCCTGCAAGGAATTGAAGTTGACGCGGAGCAACGTCTTCGAGCGGGACAAGGACACTTGCCAGTACTGCTCGCGTAGTTTGCCCCGGGAGCAGCTCAATCTGGACCACGTGATCCCGCGCGACCAAGGCGGGCGAACGACGTGGGAGAATATCGTTTGCTCGTGCATCAAGTGCAACACCCGCAAAGCCAACCGGCTTCCGCACGAGGCGGGGATGCGGCTCATCCGCCGCCCAGTGCGGCCGAAGTGGCGGCCGGTCATCTCGCTCGCCCTCGGCGGCCGGCGGCGGGAGCAGTGGCGCGACTTCCTCGACGTCGCCTATTGGAACGTGGAACTGGAAGAGTGAGGAGCGGGAATTCGCCCTTGACGGGCCCGGGGAGGGGTGCTGCCCTTCAGGGTTCCCGATCCCGGGTCCTCCTCTCTCTATGCGCGACGATTACATCAAGGAAGCCGTCAAATCCATCCCGGATCCGAACGTGCTCATCAACGTGGTTTCCCGCCGCGTGAAGCAGCTCAAGCGGGGCAACCGCCCGTTGGTCGAGTCGCTCGAGAAGCTTTCCCCTGAGGATGTCGCGCTGCGCGAGGTCATCGAGGGCAAGATCAGTTACGAGTTGGCCCCCTGACGCTCTTCTCGAGCCCGATTCTTTGGCGGCGCGACCTTGTCGGCGCCGCCTTTTTTTTCCACCCTGCCTGCGGCTGACCTCCTCCTCCGATGGCCGCGTCCAAAGCATCCGGCGCCCCGCGCTTCACCGAGATCCGCAACGCGAAGGCGTTGCGGGATTTCTCCGTGGACGAGCGCTTCGAGGCGGGGATCCAGCTGCGCGGGACCGAAGTAAAATCGATCCGGGCGGGGCGGGCGCAGATTAGCGACGCTTTCGCCAAAGTGGAGAAAGGGGAGCTGTGGCTGCATAATGCGCACATCGAGCAGTATGCGTTCGGGAATATTCACAATCACGACGCCAAGCGGATCCGGAAACTACTGCTGCATCGCCGGCATCTGGAGCGCATCCGGGTTGCGCTGGAGACGGGCGGTAACCGGGCGGTGGTGCCGCTGAGGATCTACTTCAAGGCTGCGCTGGTGAAGGTCGAGGTCGCGCTGTGCACGGGCAAGAAACAGTTCGACCGGCGGGAGGATCTGCGGGCTCGCGCGCACCAGCGGGAGGTCGAGACCGCGCTCAAACACCGCCGCTGAGGGCGCGGGATGCTGCACGTCGTCCTCTTCCAGCCGGAGATCGCGCCCAACACGGGCAACATCGGTCGGATGTGCGCGGTCACTCGCACCCGGCTGCATCTGATCCATCCCCTGGGTTTCGTGATCAACGACCGCAACCTGCGGCGGGCGGGGATGGACTACTGGCGTCACCTCGAGGTCCGCGAACACCGGGATTGGGCCGCTTTCCGGGCCAGTCCGGATGCACCCCGGCGGCTTTGGTTGTTCACCACGCGTGGCGAGCGAGTATTCTGGGATGCCGTTTTTGCGGATGGAGACGGGTTGGTTTTCGGCTGCGAGAGCGCGGGGGCGCCGGACTGGCTGCACGCGGAGTTGGCGGGAAGCCGGCTGACGCTGCCCCAGCCGCACCCGGAGGTTCGTTCGCTGAATCTAAGCACGGCGGCTGGAGTGGCGTGTTACGAGGCGCTGCGCCAGTTACGCGGGCCTGCCTCGGCCCCGCTGGCTTGACCTCGCCGGGGCGCCAGGGAGGATCGCGCGGTGCAGCCCACCCCTGCTTCCGGCCCGCGACTGCGGAGGTTCGCGTGGTGGGGACTGTTCCTCGTGGGGTGCCTCTATTTGGCGATTGGCTGGTGGCCGTGGCGACCGTGGCCGGATAACCGGGTGCAGTGGCGGCAGGACGGTCCTGGCCTAGTGTTCCATCCGCCCTCGCTGGCGTGGTTGCCGCCGCTGCCCCCGGAGGTCCTGCCGGCCGCGCCCGGGGCCGTTTGGATCGAATTTGAGATTGTCGCCTCGCCGCAGGCGGTGCCCGCGCTGCAGCACGTGCTCACGCTCCACGATGGGCGCTTGCCGGCCAAATTGGCGGTCTGCCAGTGGAAGTCGGACCTGCTGCTCTGGATCCCTGCGCCGGGCGCCCCGCGGGGCATCCGGGAGATCGGGACGACGTTGGCCGATGGGCGGCCGCACCTAGTCACGTTGGTCCTAGGGGAGAGCGAAACCCGGATTTACGTGGATGGAGTGCTGCGCCGGCGGTCCGCGGAGTTTCGGGTGGATTCCGGGGCTTGGCGGGGGCAGTGGGTGCTGGGGGATGCGCCGGAGGGGAAGCGGGGGTGGCGCGGCGAACTCCGCAGCCTAGGGGTGGGGCGCGGGGCGCGGACTGCGGAGTCTATCGTGGAGCGGCACCGCAAGTGGGAACGCCGGGAAGCCGAGGGGTGGGGGCCGTCCGCCGGGATGGCGGCTTTCTTTGCCCTGAGCGAGGGTCGCGGGCGAATGGCGAGCGGGAGGGCGCCGGGCGTCTGGCTGGAACTACCGAGGGTGTACGAGGTGCCGCACAAACAGCCGCTGGCGGGGACTTCGGATTGGTCGCAGATCTGGCGTCGCGATGCCCGGGATACCTCAATCAACGTGCTGGGTTTCCTGCCCGTGGGAGTGCTGGCCTGGCTGGCGTGCGGGGGATGCGGGCTAGGAATCCGCTGGGTGGGCGTCTTCTGCTTTGGGGCCCTGCTGAGCCTGACGATCGAAGTCGGTCAGATCTGGCTCCCGGAACGAGTTTCCTCCGTTATCGATCTGGCCTGCAATGGCTTGGGATCGCTACTCGGGGGAGGAGTAGGGGCCGTGGCGACTTGGTTGGGCGGAGGAATCCGCTCGCGGTAGGCCGCTTAATCCGCGTTGCGCTGGCCGACTCAGTCGGCGGTTTGTCCCACAGGCATCGCCTCGTCGGCCGAAGGAGGGAGGCTGGACTCGAGAAGTTCGGCGGCGAGCCGGATCAATTTGGCGGCGTGGCGTCCGTTGGGGGAGCGGGCGGCGGCCAGCTTCTCCAACTGGGTCACCGTAACCTCAAAGGGCGTTAGCGGCTGATCCGTAATGCAGGATATTTCTGCATAAGCGAGGACCTTGTCCACCGCTTTGGAACGGCGCTTGAATTGACCCCGGATAATGCGTGAGACCGTGGCCTGATTAAGCCCAAGGATTTGTGAGATGGCGCCCTGAGATTCGGCCTGAAGTTTGGTTGAGGCCTGGATCTCCTGGCGGAGCTCGGGGATCGTCTTGGGGCGCATAATGCATTTTTATCTCGCATAATCAGAATGGCGAGTAAAGCGTTTGTTCGCGGCGGCGGTTACTTAGTCCGCGGGCGGTGTTCGTGCCGAGGCGGACGGGTGGTGGTTGCCCGAACTTACCCAAATGATGACGATCCTACTCCTAGGGTTAGGTGCGGTGGCCGTGGTGGCCACCTTGGTTACGGTGGCGGCCGTCCGGAAAGCCCCTGAGGGCTATGAGGATGCCAAAGGATTTCACCTGCGTACGAGCGGGGGGCTGGCTGACCAGCCGCCGGTCGTGAGCGTGGTGGTGGCGACCCCTGCGGAGCGACCGGCCGCGGGGACGCAGAAAGTAGGCGGGGGCGTTTTCGTCGCCTCCTGACGGTGCGCGGTGCGCTGACCGGATCCGCGGCGTGATCCGGTCAGCCGCTGCCCGCGGCGAGTCCGCGGGTCAGCGGATCTCGTAGACCTCGAGGAGGGCGGAGCCCCCGCGACGGTCGCTATCCGTAG
>JBILWD010000179.1:0-7651 GCA_044370095.1 Opitutaceae bacterium
GCACTTTTTTGTTGGCGAAGCCGAAGCGCTCGGCCTCTATGTTTCCCAAGATGAAGCTGTCTCCCGTCCGTTTCGCCGCGCTCGCTTTCGCCTTTTCCGCCGCTGTCGCCCGGGCCCATCCCGGCCACGACGGGCACGAGGGGGGCGATTTCACCTGGGACTTTAGCCACCTCGCGTCCCACCCGCTGGCCACCGCGGCCTGCGTGCTGATCGTCGGCGCCGCGTTCTGGGCCGGGGTGAGCCACCTGCGTTCCCGCCGCGCCAGCCGCGCGGTCTCGCGGAAGTAACTCGGCTTTCGCGCCCGCCTTGCGGCCCCGGTGCCCTGCGCCGGGGCCTTTTATTTTCCCGCCACGGTGGCGGGCGCGGTTGGCTGAGACCCGCCGCGGCTGAACCGGCCGGGCCGGAAAACCGCGACGCCGGGGTGGTAGGGCACGCGAAGGCGCTCCAGCAGCTGGCGCACCGCTGGTTCGTCCGGCGCGATCAGCCGTGTCGGCTCCGCGCACAAGGGCAGATGTTCATTGCCGAAGGCCCAGCCGACGCCCGCGGCGGCCGAGGGCGCCAGGTCGAGCGGCACTTCGACCACCGGCTCCTCCTGCTGGCAGAGGACATAGCGCGCACTGGCGGTCTCGAAGATGGTGTCACCCGCGCGCAGCGGGCTCGTGGCCGCGCAGCGGAAGGCCGTCCCATCCGCCGCGACCGCCTGCCAGGTCGTCGTGGTGAGATCCCTCCGCGCGAGGGCTACCACGACCGCAGGACGACTGGCATCGAAGGAGGCCACGGGGCCCGAAATCAGCTGCATCCCGCCAGCGAAGCCGGCTGCGGCGGCGACGACAAGGCCCACGTGGGCCGCCCGGAGCAGCGAATCTCCCGCACCGGGCAAGGAATTTTGCAAAATTCACGATCGCCGCGCACGGTTGGCCCGAAGTTTGCTTAAGGGGGAGGGTCTAGTCCTTCCATCACCCTGATCTACCATGAACCATAAGCTCACCCTCGTTCTCCTCGGCGCCGCCGTTGCCCTGCCTGCCTTTGGTCAGGCTCCGGCCGCCCCCGCGGCTGCCGCTCCGGCGGTCGCGATCACTGCGACCGGCACCTTCGTGACCCAGTATATGTTCCGCGGCCAGCGGCTCAATGCCGGCGGCTTCCAGCCGACCATTGAGGCGGCGGCCGGCGACTTTACGGCCGGCGTCTGGGGCAATTTCGTGATCGATGATCAGGTCCCGGGCAGCTCGGATCCGGAACTGGATCTTTACGGCTCCTACACGATGGCGCTCGGCAAGGACCTCTCGATTGTCCCCGGAGCGACGCTCTACACCTACCCGAAGGCGGACAAGGCGGCCGGCTTCTACAAGTCGACCTTCGAGCCCAGCGTGGCCGTGAACTACACCGTCGAGGGCATCAAGTTCACGCCCAAGGTGTATTACGACGTGACGCTGCGCGGGGCGACCTACGAGGTCACGGCCGCCTATGCGGTGGCGCTGAAGGACCTCGGCACCGAGCTCGCGCTCACGGCGCAGCTGGGGACGTTCCTGCTCAAGGACGCCGCCAACGGCAGCTCGCCCGCCGTGAAGTCGTGGGGTGACTATTGGCTGCTCGGCGCCTCCCTGCCGGTGCAAGTGAACAAGGAATCCAAGGTCATCCTCGGCGTGGCGTACACCGAGGGCCGCGACGCCTTCGTGAAGCAGGGCAACACGCCCAAGGCCGTGAACACCCTCGCCGTCGGCCGCTGGGTGGCCTCGGTTGGCTACTCGGTCTCGTTCTGACGTCCCCGTCGGCTTGCGGGCGGCGCTCCGGATTCCCGGGCGCCGCTTTTTTTTTGCGCCCGGATCGGGGTGCTCGTCCTCAACGGGTTCCCCGCGGGGCACTTCGCTCTGGCCTTGGGGCGGAGGGAAGGTGAACGTTCAGGATCCTTCCTTTATGAAAGTCGGCATTGTTGGCGCCTCGGGTTATTCCGGTGAAGTCTTGGTCAAGCTCTTGCTCGGCCATCCCCGCGTGGAACTGGCCGCGGTCACGTCCCGGAGCCAGGCAGGCAAGCGGCTCGCGGCCGTGATTCCCTCGCTGCGTGGGATCGACCGGGGACTGCTCTTCACGGATTCGGACGCGGCCGCCCTCGCGGCTTCCGATCTCGACCTGCTGTTCCTCGCCCTGCCGCACGGGGCCGCCGCCGCCTACGCGCGCATCCTCGTGGCCGCGGGCAAGCGCGTCATCGACCTCAGCGCGGACTTCCGGATCGCCGATCAGGCGACCTACGAGCGTTACTACGGTCCGCACCCCGCGCCGGAGCTTTTGCCTTCCGCGCGGTTCGTGCTGCCCGAGCTCACCGCACCCGCTTGGCGCACGGAGGCGCGGCTCGTCGCGGCGCCCGGTTGCTATCCCACCAGTATCCTGATCCCCCTGGTGCCCTTGTTGCGCGCGGGACTCATCTCGCGGCAGCACATCGTCGTGAATTCCTACAGCGGGGTGAGCGGCGCCGGGAAGAAGGCCGAGGAGATGTACCTGTTCGTGGAGCGCGCGGAGAGCATCAAGGCCTACGGGCTGGTTAAGCACCGCCACCTCGCGGAGGTCGAAGAGCAGCTCGCCCTGCAGACCGGCGCGCCGACCGTGATTCAGTTCAACCCGCACTTGGCGCCGATGCGCCGCGGCATCGCCACCACGATCACCGTGCCCGCCGCCCCGGGCGCTGACCTCGCGGCGCTCCAAGCTGCGTGGCAGGCGGCCTACGCCGGTCGTCCGTTTGTGCAATTGCTCGCGGCCGGCGAGACACCCGACACCGCGCACGTGGTCGGCACGAACCGCGTCGATCTCGCGGCCGCGCACGACCCCCGCACAGGCAATTTCGTGATTACCGCGGCCGAGGACAATCTGATGAAGGGCGCGAGCGGCCAAGCGGTTCAGATTATGAACCTTTGGTGCGGCTTCCCTGAGACGGACGGCCTTGCCTGAGCTCGGCGGCGTCCGCCAGCGCTTCAGGAGCGGTAGTCGGCGTTCTCGCTCACGTACTCGTGGGTCAGGTCCCCGCCGAGGACGGTAGCGGAGGCGGCGCCGTTCCCGAGGGCGATTTCGAGTTCGACCGCGCGCTCGTGCGGCGGGAAGTCGATCGGCGCGCTGAACACGCCGTCGGGCCCGGGTTGGCTGGCGTAGAGCTCCGCGCCGCGGAGGTGCGCCACGAGCGCGGCCTCCTTCTCCGGGTTGAGACGGAATACGCCGCCGGAGAAGATCTCGATCCCGCCCATCGTGGCCCGCAGGCCCGAAAGGTCGGTGCCCGGGGCATGCGCGCCCACGTGCTTGCCGATGGCCTGGATCAGTCGGCCCACGTTCGGGTCGTTACCCGCGACGGCGCACTTGAAGAGCGGGCCGTTGACGACCGCCTTGCCCAGCGCACGGGCCAACCCTAGGCTGGCCGCCTCCCGCACGGTCACCCGGATCACGTGGCGCACGCCCTCGCCGTTGCGCACGACATCCTCGGCTAGGTCGCGGCACACCTGGTGGAGCGCGCGCTCGAAGGCGCCCCAGTCCGCGAACGGCACGCGGCCCGAGGAGAGCGCGACCACGGTGTCCGAGGTGCTCGTGTCGCTGTCGATGCTGATGGCGTTGAAGCTGGCGTCGGTGGCGCGGGCGAGCATTTGGCGCAACTCCGCGCGGGGGACAGCGATGTCGGTCAGCAGGTACACGAGCATCGTGGCCAGGTTGGGCTCGATCATCCCGGCGCCCTTGGCGATGCCGACGATGCTGCCGCCGCCCACGTCCGCGCGGCGGACCTTGGGGTAGAGGTCGGTGGTGACGATGCCCTCGGCGGCCGGGAGCACGGAGCCGGGTGCGAGTGCGCCGACGGCGGCCGGCAGGGCGGCGATCATCGCCTCCTCGGGGAGGGCCCAGCCGATGACGCCGGTGGAGGAGGGGAGCACTTGGTGCGGGGAGAGCCCGAGCTGCGCGGCGGCGGCGGCGCACACGCGCTCGGCGGTCGCGACGCCGTCGGGTGCGCAGACGTTGGAGATCTTGTTGTTGATGACGATGGCGCCGAGCGAGGGCTCCGCGAGCCGGGTTCGACCGATGATGACCGGCGCGCCGGGGAAGGCGTTGCGCGTGAACAGGGCGGCGAACGCCGTGGTCGGCTGGTCCAGCGCGATCACGGTCAGATTCATCCGGGCGGGCTTCGGCGCCTCGCGCGGCGTGAAGTCGAAGCTGGCGCGGCCGACGCGGAATCCGGCGGGGAGGGAAGACTGGGCCGCGAGCCACGCGCGGTGCGCGGCGCGGTCGGCGAAGGTGAGTTGCGTGCTGGGCACGCGAGAGAAGTGGGCGGGTCGCCGCAAGGTGTGAAGGCAAAACCGGCGCGCGCCACTCGCGGGGCCGGCGCGCGAAGTTTTTGGTGGAAATGCCGGCCGAGGGTGTCTTAGTCGCCCCTCTTCGAACGAATCTGTGAACGCGTGCTCCGCCTTCCCCCGCTCCGCCCCGGCCGCTGGCCGGGCGTCCTGACCGCCCGATGAACGTCGCCGAAGTGACCGCCAAGGCGAAGGTGCTGCTCGAGGCCCTGCCGTATATCCAGGATTTCCGGGGCTCCACCTTCGTCGTGAAGTACGGGGGCAGTTTTATGGACGACCCCGACCCGGCGGCGCGCACGCGGGTCGCGCACGACATCGCTTTCCTCGCCGCCTGCGGGATTAACGTCGTGGTAGTCCACGGCGGCGGCAAGGCGATCACCAAGGCGATGGCGGAGTCCGGCCTCAAGGCCACCTTCGTCAATGGCCTGAGGGTTACCGACGCTGCCACCATCGCGGTGGTCAAGAAGACGCTCGACGAGATCGTGAACCGCGACGTGTGCGAGGCGGTGGCCTCCGCCAAGGCCCGGCCGAAGGGGCTCCCGGGGGACAGCGTACTCGTGTGCCAGAAGCTGGCCACGGATGACGACGGCAACCCGGTGGACTTGGGTTACGTGGGCGACGTTACCGAGGTGAAGGTGAAGCTAATTAAGAAGGAGATCAGCGAGGGTTTCATCCCGATCATCTCGCCCGTGGCGGAGGGCTACGACGGCAAGCCCTACAACATCAACGCCGACCTCGCCGCCGGCCGGGTGGCCAGCGCCCTGCGCGCCCGGCGCCTCGTTTATATGAGTGATGTGCCGGGACTCCTCTCTAACCCGGCGGATCCCTCCTCGCTCATCTCCACCCTGAAGACCGGCCAGGTGGAGGAACTCAAGCGTCGTGGCGTGATCGACAAGGGGATGCGGCCCAAGGTCCAGAGCGCGGTGCGGGCCCTCGAGGAAGGCGTCCAGCGCGTCCACTTTATCGACGGCCGCCTCGCCCATTCGCTCCTGCTCGAGATCTTTACCGACAAGGGCATCGGCACCGAGATCGTGCTGGGCTGAACCGCGGGGGACGGCCGCCTCGTGGCCATCCCGTCGGCGCCCCTTCCTTTTCCCATGCATCCTTCCCCGGTCGTCCGCGCCTCCACCGCCGACCTCTATGACGCGCACGTGATGCGCAACTACGCGCGGGCCCCGCTCACGCTCGTGCGCGGCGCCGGCACCCGCGTGTGGGATGACGCCGGCCGCAGCTACCTCGACTTCACCTCGGGCATCGCGGTGTCGGCGCTCGGCCACTGCCACCCGCACTGGGTCGCCGCGGTACAGCGCCAGGCGGCGGAATTGGTCCACGTGAGCAACCTGTTCCGGAACCCGGGGCAGGGGGAACTGGCGCGCCGGCTGGTTGGCCACGCTGGGCCGGGGAGGGTATTCTTCTGCAACAGCGGCGCCGAGGCGAACGAGGGCCTGCTGAAGCTCGCCCGCCTGCACGGGCGCCGGAAGGCCGGTGGGGTCGAGGGCAAGTGCTACAAGGTGATCTGCGCGCGGAACGCCTTCCACGGGCGCACGTTCGGCGGAATGAGCGCCACCCCGCAGGAGAAGATCCAGGGCGGCTTCCGCCCGCTCGTCCCCGGGTTCGCCTTCGCGGACCTCAACGACCTCGAGGGCTTCGCCCGCCTCGTGGACGACGAGACCGCCGCCATCTTCGTCGAGACGATCCAAGGCGAGGGCGGCATCCAGCCCTGCACCTCGGAATTTCTGCTGGGCCTGCGCCGCCTGTGCACGGAGCGGAACCTGCTGCTGCTGCTCGACGAGGTGCAGTGCGGCATCGGCCGCACCGGGCGCTTCTTTGCCTTCGAGCACGCGGGTGTCCGGCCGGATGCCATCGGGATGGCCAAGGGCCTCGGCGGCGGCTTTCCCATCGGCGCGATTTGGATCAGCGAGCCGCACGCCGACCTGTTCCAACCGGGCAACCACGGCACGACCTTCGGTGGCACCCCGCTGGCCTGCGCCGCGGCCCTGGCCGTGCTCGACGTGCTGGAGCGAGAGGACCTGCTCGCGGCCGTTCGCGCGCGCAGCGCTCCTTGGTTGGCCGAATTGCGGGCGATCGCGGCCGCGCATCCGGCGCGGGTGCTGGCGGTGCGCGGCGAGGGTTACCTCGTCGGGCTTCAATTCGCGGCCGATCCCGCGCCGGTGCTGGCGGCTCTGCGCGAGCGTGGCCTCCTCGCCGCCGCGGCTGGCGGTAACGTCATCCGCCTGTTGCCCCCGCTGAACGCCTCGCCCGCCGAGTTGGCGGAGTCGGTGGCGATCCTGCGCGCGGTGCTCGGCGCGGCGGCCTGAGCGGCGGTTTTTTCCTCGTTCGCCGCGCCGCCGCCGCCTAGGGTCCGACCCTTTCCGATGCCGCACTTCCTCCAAGAGACCGACTTCCCGCGCTCTGCGCTGCCCGGGCTGTTCGCCCTGGCCCGGGACCTGAAGCGCCGCCGCGGCCGGCCGGGACCCCGCCCCTTGGAGGGCCAGACCTGGGCCCTCATCTTCTCGAAGTCCTCCACCCGCACCCGCGTCTCCTTCGAGGTCGGCCTCCACGAGCTCGGTGCCCGTCCCCTCTTCCTCAACCGCAACGATATCCAGCTCGGCCGCGGTGAGTCGATCGAGGATACCGCGCGCGTCCTCTCCCGCTTCGTCCACGGGCTCATCGTCCGCACCTTCGACCACCAGGACGTCGTGCGGCTCGCCGCCGCGGGCTCCGTGCCGGTGATCAACGCCCTCACCGATCTGTTGCATCCCTGCCAGATCTACGCCGACGCGTTCACTCTCGCGGAGCGTTGGACGCGCGGCACCTCGGGCGCGGCGCTGTTTGGATCCCTCCGTGGGCGCAAGGTCGCCTTCCTCGGGGATGCGGCCTGCAACGTGGCCAGCTCTTGGATTTTGGGCGGCAACCTCTTCGGGATGAAGGTCGCCCTCGCGGGCCCGAAGGCCTTCGCGCCCACCCCGGCGGTTGATGCCTTGCTGCGGGAGTCCGGCCTCAGCGGCGGTTACACCTTCACCACCGACCCTTACGAAGCCGTGCGCGACGCCGATGTGGTCTACACCGACGTGTGGGTCAGTATGGGCAAAGAGGAGGAGACCCGCGCCCGCCGCCGGCAGATGGCCCCCTACGCGGTCACGCCCCAGTTGTTCGCCGCCGCCCGCCCGGACGCTTTCTTCCTGCACTGCCTGCCCGCCCATCCCGGTGAGGAGGTCTCGCCGGAGGTCCTCGCCAGCCCGCGCTCGCTCATCTTCGACGAGGCCGAGAACCGGCTCCATATCCAGAAGGCGATCCTCACCCGCCTCGCCAGCCGTCGCTGAGCCGGCCCTACC
>JBILWD010000180.1:0-7629 GCA_044370095.1 Opitutaceae bacterium
CGTAGTCGACGAACTTGAGGATGCGGTCGATCGAAGCATCCGGGTTGGCCGGGTCGACCTTGGCGAGGATGGCCCCGAGGCCCTCATTGCTGCGCGAGTAGCGCGCGAGGACGGAGGCGAGCAGCTCGGGTGTCACCCGGGGCAGATCCGCCGCGCCGGGAGGGGGAACCAAGGCGAGGCCGGTGATCTTCATACGGCGGGTAAACCGGCGGGCGGCCGGAAGGGCAAGCGCACGCGCACGGCGCTCACCGCATCGCCAGCCAGTGCCCGAGGGGGCCGGGGTAGAAACCGATCACGACCGAAGCGAGCGCGAGCACGCCGAGAGTCACGCCGGCGAGCAGGCCCACCGGGGTGCGGGCCGGGCGGGTTGGACCCGCCGCCGCATCCGCCGGCGGGGTCCAAGTCTCGAAGTAAGCCGCCCGGATCCAACCGAAATAATAGTAGATGGAGACCACCACCCCGACGATCGCCACGGCCAGCATCGCCCGCGCCCCAGCTTGGAACGCGGCCAAGAAGATGAAGAGTTTCCCCATAAAGCCCGCCAGCGGGGGAATACCCGCCAACGAACCGAGGCCCACGGTGAGCACGCCAGCGAGGAACGGGCTCTCCTTCGCCAACCCCGCATAGTGATCGAGCTCTTGGTCGGCGTCGTCCGGACCCGCGAGGTGCGCCATCACCCCAAAGACCGCGAAAGCCGCGAGGAGGTAAGCAAAGAGGTAAAAGTAAATCGCCCCGAGGGCCATCGGGGTCGCCCCGGCTGCCACCACGCCGAGGAGCAGGAAGCCCGCGTGCGAGACACCCGAGAGACCGAGCAACCGCTTCACATTGTGCTGGGTCAGCGCCGCTAGGTTGCCGAAGAGGAGCGAGGCGGCCGCCATCGCGGTGAGCACGGGCATCGTGAGCCACGCGTAGGCCGAAAACACCGCGCCCGGGCCGCACAGGCCGAGCAGGACCGCGAATCCCGCCGCCTTCGAGGCCACGGCGAGGAAGGCCGTGACGGGCGTCGGCGCCCCTTGGTATACGTCGGGGACCCAGATCTGGAACGGGAACGCGCCGATCTTGAAGGCCACACCGGAAAGCACCAGTACGATGCCCAGACTCGCGAGGAAATGGTTCGGGTTAGCGGTCAGGAAGGCCGCGAGGTCAGCGTAATGGAAGGGCCGCGCCGCGTGGCCGGCGAGCGACGGGTTGCCCGCCACGCCGTACAACAACGTGATCCCAAAGAGCAGCAGGCCCGAGCTCAGCGCCCCCATCAACACGTACTTCAGGCCCGCCTCGAGCGAGGCGGGGCTCGTGCGGTGGTAGCTCACCAGCACATAGAGAGCGATCGTGAGCGTCTCGAGCGTCACGAACAGCATCAGCAGGTGATTCGTCTGCGCCAGCAGCATCATCGCGGCGGTGCAGATCAGCAGGAGATGGTAGAACTCGACCCGCGGCATCTTCTGGCGGGCCAGGGTGATGCGGGCGATAACGCAGGTGAGGAAGGCCGCGATCAGGAAGAAGGCGCGCAGCAACTGGCCCGAGGTGCTGTGGTACAGGAGCCCGCCAAAGGTCTCCGAACCGAGCATCCCGGAGTCCCAGTTGAAGCAGAGGCCCAGCAGGGTCCCGAGGATGCCCGCGCCCGCTAGGTCCGGCAGGATGGCGTGCTGCCGACGGGGCAGGAGGATCTCGAGAGCCAGCAACAGGAGCGCGACCCCGGCGAGCATCAGCTCGGGGAGGATGGCGCCCCAGAGGTTGTTGGCGGCGGCGAGCTTGGCGGCTTCGAGGGTCATCGCGCGGAAGGGGCGGCGGCTGCGGCGGCCGGGGCGGCGAGGGCCGCGTGGATCGGGTCGGAGATCGCCCGCGGCCAGAAGCCGAGGGCCAGCAGAGCCGTTAGGAGCACGAGCGCAGGGACGCGCTCGGACCAGCGGAGGTCAACCGGGGGATGCCGGGCGGCCACTTCTTCCATCCGGGGCGTCGCGGGGCCAAAGCACACCTGGGCCAGCGCCCGCAGGCCGTAGATGGCCGAGATCACCACGCCAGCCACGGCCACGGCCGTGACCGCCGGCGAAAACTGCCAGAGGGCCACGAACACGGCGAGCTCACCCCAGAAGTTGGCGAAGCCCGGCAGGCCGATGCCCGCAAAGGTCGCGGCCACCAAAAACGCCGCCAACACCGGCGCGGGCCGCGCGAGACCGCCCATCTCGTCGAGGGCGAAGGTCTGGGTGCGGTGGTGCACGCTCGTCGCGAGGAGGAACAGGAGCGCAACCGAGAGGCCGTGCGCGACCATCAGGAACACCGCCCCGCCCACGCCCACGGCCGTGCCGGTCGCGATGCCGAGGAACGCGTAGCCCATATGCATCACGGAGCTGTAACCGATCATCTGCTTCAGGTCGCGCTGGGCCAGCGTGACGAACCCGATGATCAGGACATTGCCCAGCACCGCGAGCCAGGCGAGGGGCGACGCCCACACGGCGTGCCCCGCGGGCAGCAGGGGCAAGGCGACCTGGATCAGGGTGTACAGGCCGAACTTCTTGAGCACGCCGGCGTGCAGCATCGCATTGGAGCTCGGGGCGGCGCCGTAGCCGAGCGGGGCCCAGGTGTGCAGCGGGAAGAGGGACACCAGCACCCCGAGGCCCACGAGCAGCAGGCCGAACAGGTTGCCCTGCAGCGCTTGGTCGAGGGGGAAGCGCGCGAGGTGCTCGCGCAGCGCCATCAGATCGAAGGAATTCGCGCCGCTCCGGGCGTAGATCGCAATCAATCCCGCGAGGGAAAGCATCGCCCCAAGGGTCAGGTAGATCGTCAACTTCATCGCCGCATACGCGCGGTCCCGCCCGCCCCAGACGCCGACCATAATGAAGGTCGGGATCAGCGCGAGCTCGTGGAAGAAGTAGAGGAAAAGCACGTCCACGCTGGCAAACACGCCCATCAGGCCACCCTGCATCACGAGCAGCAGCAGCAGGTACAGCTTGAGGCGCTCCGCCTGTGACTGCAGGGCGTACAATCCCGCGGCGAACCCCACCAGCCCGGCCAGCAGGAACAGCGGCATCGCGATGCCATTGAGGCCCAGCTTCAGGGAGATGCCGACCGCGTCCAAGCCCGTGGAATACTGGGTGACGAACGCGTAGCCGGCCACCTTGGGCGAGGCGTCGAAGTGCCACCAGGTGTGCAGCGCCAGCAGCAGCGGCACCGCGAACGCCACGTAGGCGAGCCGCACGGACCAGCGCTTCGGCAGGCCGCAGGCGATGACCAGCGCCGACGCCAGAGGGAAGGCGATCGCGGCCAACAGGGGATCAAAGGGCAGCGTACGCATCGGTCAGAAGGACAGGAGACCCGCCGCGAAGGCCCAGAGGACCAGCAGGCCGAACAGGAACCAGTAGGCGTAGACATTGGCGTTGCCCACATGCAGGGCCCGGGCCCCGAGGCCCAGCAGGCCCACGACCCCGGCCAGACCCCGGACGATCAGGCCGGCGAGGAAGATTTGTTCGAGGAAGTTCAGCAGCATCGCCAACCGCTGCTGCACCTTCGCCACATAGGCGCCATAGGCCCGGTCGAACGAAGCCTGCAGCCCGCCCAGCAGCCCAAACAACCCGGGGGAACGGCGCGCCAGGGCATCCTCGCCCGCCGCGGGATAGAGCAGCCACGCGCCAAGGGCACCCGCCACCAGCACCGCCACGCTGGTGAGCAAAATGACGGTGTGGTCCGCGCCCGTCGGGTGCACCACCGAGTCGATCACGCCATCGAACCGGCCACCGAGCAGCCCGCTGTAGAACCAGCCGTAGCCGCCGATCACCGACAGTACCGCGAGCAAAATCAACGGCGCGGTCAGCGCCAGCCCGCCCTCGTGCGCGTGCTCCGCGCCCTCGCCGCGCGCCGTGCCAAGGAAGGTGATCCGCCAGAGCCGCACCATGTAGAAGGCGGTCAGCACCGCGGTCAGCGCCAGCACCGCGAAGACGCCCGGATGCTTGGCCCA
The DNA here is from genome assembly GCA_044370095.1 of Opitutaceae bacterium. Lineage (GTDB taxonomy): Bacteria > Verrucomicrobiota > Verrucomicrobiia > Opitutales > Opitutaceae > ER46. The sequence continues at coordinate 3,953 of JBILWD010000180.1, forward strand.
GGCGAGGTAAAGAATCGCGTCCTTGGAGAAGAACCCGGCCAGCCCGGGCATCCCAATCAGGGCCAGCACGCCGATGGTGAAGGTGGTGAACGTAATCGGGAGCCGGCGCGCGAGGCCGCCCATCCTGAAGATGTCCTGCTCGTGGTGGCAGGCGTGAATCACCGACCCGGCCCCGAGGAAGAGCAGCGCCTTGAAGAAGGCGTGCGTGGTCAGGTGGAACATCGCCGCCCCGACCCCCGCCGCGATCAGGTGGTGGTGGTCCCCGTGCGCCACCTTGAGCGAACCAAGCCCGAACGCGGCCACCATGTAGCCGAGCTGCGAGAGCGTGGAGTAGGCCAGGACCTTCTTGATGTCCCGCTGCGTCACCGCGCACAGCGCCGCGTAGAGGGCGGTCACGGTGCCCGTCCAGAGGATCACCTCGAGCGCGGCCGGGACCATCAGGAAGTGAATGCGGCAGAGGAGGTAGATGCCGGCCGCGACCATCGTGGCGGCGTGGATCAGCGCGGAGACGGGCGTCGGGCCCTCCATCGCGTCCGGAAGCCAAACGTGGAGCGGCAATTGGGCCGACTTGCCGACGGCGCCGCAGAAGAGAAGCAGCGGCAGCCCGGCGGTGACGACCGCGCCCCCCTCGACCGCCTTCGCGAGGGCGTCGAGCTGGGTCGTGCCGAACTGCGCCTGGCACCAGACGAGGCCGAGCAGGAAACCAAAGTCGCCCACGCGATTCACGATGAAGGCCTTCTTGGAGGCCTCGGCCGCGGGGCTGCGCTGGAAGTGGTGATTGATCAGCAGCCAAGAGCTGAAGCCGACCAACTCCCAGAAGATGAAGAGCATCAGCAGCGAATCCGCGAACACGATGCCGAGCATCGAGAACATGAAGATCGCGAGGCCACCAAAGTACCGCGCGCGATCCGGGTCCTCGTGCATATAGCCGAGTGAGAACACGTGCACGCAGAGCCCGACGATGCCCACGATGGCCAGCAGCAGGGCGGCCAGATCGTCGAACTTGATCCCCAGCGAAAGCCCAAAAGTCCCGAGCCGAAGGAGCTCGACGGACAGGGTGAAGTCGCGGGCAGGCCCGAGGGCCAGCACCAGCGACCCGCCGGCGACGATCGCCGCGGCGAGGAGGGCAACGGCCGTGGCGGCACCAGGGGCGCGGCGCAGGCCCAGGGCGATGATCGCCGCCGCGAGGAGGGGCGCGAGCAAGACGCCGGAAGCAAGGAGGGCGGGGCTCATCTCAGTTGCGCAGGGAATTGAGCTCGTCCACCTGGACGGTCTGGCGCCGCCGGAAGAGGGCCACGATGATGGCCAGCCCCACTGCCACCTCGGCGGCGGCCACGGTGAGGATGAAGAACACGAAGACGTTGCCGTCGAGGATCCCGTTGTAGCGGGAGAACGCCACCAGCGCCACGGTCGAGGCGACGAGCATCAGCTCGAGGCACATAAAGACGACGAGCGTGTTGCGGCGGAGCAGAACGCCGAGGAGACCCAGGGCGAAGAGCGCCCCACTCACCAGCAGATGGCCGTCGAGGGTCGCGGGGATCATTTCACATCCTCCAATCCTTCGAACTTCTTGCTCAGCACAATCACCCCAAGCATCGCGGCGAGCAGCAGGAAGCCGAGGATCTGCACGGGCAGCAGGTAGGTGGTAAACAACTGGTAGGCGTAGGGCTTGAGCGCCGCGCCGACCCCAGGGGCCGCCACCACGGCCTCGGAAACCGGCAGCTTTGCCCGGGCGGAGAACGAGAGCACTCCACTCGCGACGAGCCCGCCCGCCAAAACTCGGGCGACCAGCGGGAGCCGGCGCGGCAGGGACCGCGGCGCGCCCGAAGTATCAAGGAGCATCACGATGAAGAGGAACAGGGCCACGACCGCACCCGCGTAAACCAGCAGGAGGACGAAGGCTAGGAGGTAGGCCTCGAGCACGACGAACAGCCCCGCGACGCCGGTGAGGCACAGCAGGAGGCAGAGGGCGGCGTTGACCGCGTTGCGGTTGATCACGACCCCGGCCGCGCTCAGCAGCGTGAACCAGGCCAGAAGGTTGAAGGTGAACTCGCCCATTTTCAGTGCCGGTCGTTGCCCGCCTGCTCCGCCGCGGCCTTGCGGTCCCACTTGAGATGCTGGTCCGGCAGGGTGCCGCCCAGCTCGTAGAGCCGGTCCTTGCGGTTAACCATCTCCTCGCGCGAGGTGCCGGTCATCGAGAACTGGTTCTGCAGCCAGATCGCCTCCTCCGGGCAGACCTCCTGGCACATCCCGCAGTAGATACAGCGGAGCATATCGATCTCGAACTCCTTCGGCGCCTTCTCGACGTGGGCGGTCGAGGCATCGGCAGCGATTTCTCCCGGGGTGATGCGGATGGCCTTGGGCGGGCAGACGAACTCGCAGAGCTGGCAGGAGACGCACTTCTCGCGGCCGTGCGGATCGCGCACGAGGGTGGGCACGCCACGGTAGCCCGGCGGCAGGGCGGGCCGCTGCTCCGGGTATTCGAGGGTCTGCTTCGGCCGCACGAGGTGCCGCCAGGTCGTGCGCAACCCGGCGGCGATCTGCGGCAGGTAAGTGCGCTCGGCGAGGGTGAGCGGGGGGCGGGCGACGGGGACGACGGCCATGGCGGGTTTACGGCGTGAGCGCGGCAATCGCGCCCAAGTAGAAGAGCAGGTTCGCGATCGAGAGGGGAAGCAGCTTCTTCCAACCCAGCTCCATCACCTGATCATAGCGGAAGCGGGGCACCGTCCAGCGCACCCACATAAAGAAGAAGACCAGCGCGAGCACCTTGCCGAGGAAGATGCCAATCGAGAGCAGCCCGACCGCGATCGGGTGCGCCGCAAGGGGCGTCAGCGCCGTCAGCCAGTCAACGAGGGTCGCGAGCGGCACCCAGGGGAGCGGGTTCCAGCCGCCGAGGAACAGCAGGGTGAACACCGCCGATCCGATCAGCATATGCGCGTACTCGGCCACGAAGAAGAGCCCCCACTTGAAGGCGCCGTACTCGGTGTGGAACCCACCGACGAGGTCCGACTCGCCCTCCGCCATATCAAACGGATGGCGGTTGGTCTCCGCGAACAGCGCGATCAGGAAAACCAGCGCGGACAGAGGCATCAGGAACAGGAACCAGACGCCGCCCCACGAGGCGGCCGTAAAGCCCTGCCAAGCCCCAGACTGGAACTCCACCGCGCGAGCGAGGCTCAGCGTGCCCGGCGTACCCGGCGCGTTGATCCAAAGGAAGACCGGCACGACCGACAGGGTCAGCGAAAGCTCGTAGGCGATCAACTGGGCCGAGGCCCGGATACCCCCGAGGAACGGGAACTTCGAATTCGAGGCCCAGCCGGCCAAAATCAGCGCGTAGACGCCGAGCGAGGACACCGCGAAGACGGCCAAGATGCCGATGTCGACGTTGGCCAGTACCAGCGGCACCGCCCGACCCGCCGCGTCAAGGTACGCCCCCACCGGCACCGTGGTCACGGTGGTTAGGGCGGGCATCATCGCCACCAGCGGGGCGAGGACAAAGTAGAACTTCCGCACGTGCCCCGGCAGGGCATCCTCCTTAAACAACATCTTGCCGCCGTCGGCCATCACGTGGAACAGCCCGAGCCGCTGCAGGAACGGGCCCAGCACCGGAATCCAGGCCACCCACGGCACCACAGCGCGGTTCGGCCCCGGCCGGCCCTGGATCCACGCCGAAACCT
>JBILWD010000020.1:0-21843 GCA_044370095.1 Opitutaceae bacterium
GTCGAGGTCCCGCCCCTCCACCGTCTTGAGGATCCGTCGCAGGGCCACGCGATGCCGCCGGTACCACGCGGGGTCCGCCGTGAGGAGGTGATCGCCCAGCCCGCGCAGGCCCGCCACGTCCGTCATTAGGTACTCGTCGCCCACGTCCCGCGCGACTCCGTCCTGAAAAATCCGACCCGCCGCGTAGCCCGGTCCCCCCGCGAGCCAGCGCTCCAGCGACGTCCGCAGGAACTCAGTCGCAGGCAACCCGGGGAGCACCGTCCCCAGCGGGGTGGTCACGGCCGACCAAGTGTCGAGGCACAGCGGGCAGTGCATCGAGGCGCCGTTGTTGCTCAAGGTCCCGGTGTCCGCCCGGTAGGTGAGGGCGGTGAAGAAGGTCCGCGCCACCGCCCGGCGCACGACCGCTGGCGCGTCCGCCCGGAGCCGCGCGGGCGCCGCCCGCGGCCGCAGGCGGAAGGTCGCGGCGAAGGTTCCTGCGGGCAGGTGGTACAGTCCCTCCGGCGTGCGTTCCTCGCCCACCTTGAGCTCGAGGAGGTTCCGGTCCTGAGCCCGGAAGCAGTCGCTGCGCGCGAATGTACCCGGTCCGCGCCCGGCCAGTTCCCACGTGCCGAAGCGCGGCAGATGCACGAGGCAGGGCAGGGCCAACGCGCCCGTCTCCCCGTCCGGCAGCAGGCGTCCGAGCGCCGCGGTGGGCGCCACGCTGTTGCGGAACGCCACGGTCCACGCCGCGCTGTGCCAGGCCAGCAGCGGCGCCGCCGCCTCCCGCCGTACGCGCAGGGTCAGGCCGTCACGCCCCACCTTCCAGCGCAGCCGGTACTGTTGGCCGCCGGCCGCGAAAGCGTACGTCACCTCTGCGCCCCGCACGGTCGTCGTGCCGTCCAGGTCGCACCGCACCGCCGGCGCGAGCACGGGGGCGCTCCCTGCCGGATGCAGCCGCGGCCCCTGGTGGCACACCGCCGCCGGCATCGCCAGGGTGTTGATCCCGGCGAGGGCCGGATCCTCTCCGTGCAGCCCCAGAAACGAGAATCCGGGCCGGCCCAGTAGGAAACCAACCTCGAACCCGCGCGCCCGGAAACGCACCTCGCCGTCGCGGAGTTCCGCCGTCACGCCGCGCGGCAGGCCCGTGAGCCGCGGCGTCTCGACCCGCAGCAGCCGCTCGCGGCGCGGGGGCAGGGGCGTGAGCAGTTCCCCCTCGAGCACGGGCGCGGACAGGGCGAGGTTCCAGGGGGTCCAGCCGCCATCGATGGCCGAGCGCCGCAGCTCGAGCGAAACGCCCGCCACCACCGTGGCGCCGAGGTCGTGCCATTGCACCGTGCCCTCGTCGGGCCGGGGCAGCGCGTCGTGGCGGAACAGTTCGATCCAGCGCCCGTCGCGGAGCCCGAGGAGTCGGCAGCTGGTGACCCAGTCCGGGTCCTGGCGGCTGCCGCACTTGTGGTAGCCTTGGCCGAGGCGGAGTCCGAGCCGCTGGAGCCGGGCTGGGCCGGGGAGTCGGAGGATGCGGGTGTGGAGGATGCGTTGGGCGGGCAGGTCGGCCTCGCCGCGGCTGCGGGGGCTCCAGAGCGAACGGCCGGCGGACCAGGTGGCCTGCGTGAACAGGTCGCCCATTGGGGGTTCGAGGTCGCGGAGCAGCAGCAGGTCCTGAGGCATCGGGAGGGAGCGGTTAACAGTCGAGTGGGGGAGGGGCCAGCGGCAAAGCGTGGCCGCATCCGCGCTTGACCGCCCCGCGATCCGCCGGAAGCGTGCGGGAACGCCAGCGCGGGCGTAGTTTAGTGGTAAAACTCCTGCCTTCCAAGCAGGTCTCGTCGGTTCGATTCCGTCCGCCCGCACCAGTTTGCGAACCGGTGGTCGGTCGTCGGTTGTCAGTGGTCTGCCAGACAACCGTCAACCGTCAACCGTCCACCGCCCACCGCCCACCGCCCACCGCCCCGGACCGCCCGCACCCCAGGTTGATCTTCGGTTTGGTGTCGCCGGGGAATCCTTCCCCGGAAATTCGGGACTGTGTCACCGCCTACCGCTCACCGATGGCCCGCCCACCGTCCACCGAGGCCTCCCGGCATTCGGTGACCCACACCAAGCCTAACGCCCTGGGCGAGGTGAAGACCGTGCACCGCGATGCTGCCGGCAAGGTCGTCGGACAATCCACCTCCGCGGTGAAGCCCAATGCCCTGGGCGAAGTCAGGACCACGACGAAGGACAGCGGCCCATTGGAACTGCTGCCACGGGGAATGTGACCCGGAAGCGGCCCGTTTCCCGTTTATGCCATAACCGAGGCTTGCGGAGCGGGCGCATCCTTCTGATCCTCTTTCCCGTTCCTTCAAGCTAAGGCATCACGACGACTCCCGACCAACGGGCGTCACCAACCGAGCCTCTCACGGGCCACGGTGGTCAAATCGATGTGGATCCCGCTCCCGCGGGCTCAAAGTTGTACGTGATACCGGCGTTGGGGAAGGTTGTCATGAAGTCCACCGCGCCTGAACTCGCCCTGCGCTACCGGGGCGGCGACCGCCACCACCTGTTCCTGAACCACGGCACGTGGTTCGTCCGCTACTCCCTCCGGCCTTCGCCCTTCCTCAAGGCTGACGTCCGCCGCGCCGCCTCCCTGCGCACGAAGGACCTCGCCGTCGCCCGCGAGCGTCGGGACGCCTTTCTCGCCCAACTGAGGGCGGAACAACTCCGGAGCCAGAGCGCCGGGGTCTTCGTGGAGGCCGCGTGAGGAAACGCCGCCCCTCCGCCCGCGCCGCCGCCAGCCCCGGTCCAGCGGCCACCGTCGTCCCGTCCGCCGCGGCGGGTGCTGATGCGCCGGCCGGCGCCCCCCGGCCGCCGGTGCTCACGCGACCGCTCGGCCTGCTGGGCTGGGACCAGCTCGAGCCCGTCCTCCTCGCCGCCCTCGCCACCGCCGAGCCGCTGCTCCTCATCGGCCGCCACGGCACCGCCAAGAGCTTCCTGCTCGAGCGCCTCGCCCAGGCGCTGGGCCTCACCTTCCGCTGCTACAACGCCTCGCTGCTCAATTACGACGATCTGGTCGGGATCCCGGTGCCGGACGCCACGCAGACCGCCCTGCGCTACATCAGCACGCCGACGGCGATCTGGGACGCCGAGGTGGTCTTCGTCGACGAACTCAGCCGCACCCGGCCGGACCTCCAGAATAAGCTGTTCTCCATCATCCACGAGCGCCGCGTGCAGGGCATCCCGCTCGAGAAGCTCCGCTACCGCTGGGCCGCGATGAACCCGCCGCCCGCAGCCGAGGACGACGACGCGGACGCCTACCTCGGCGCCGAGCCGCTCGATCCGGCGCTCGCCGACCGCTTCGCCTTCCTGCTCGAGGTGCCCGGCTGGCCCGAACTGACGGACGCCGAAAAGACGGAACTGCTCCTGGACCAGTTCCGCGGCCGCCACGAGTTCCCGGTCGACGTTCCCACGCTCGTTGCCCGCACCCGCGAACGGCTCTCCGCCCTCACCGCTCGGCCGCCGGCCTTGGCGCCCTATTTCATCGCCCTGGAGACGCAGCTGCGCGCCGCCGGCACCCGCCTGTCCAGCCGGCGACTCTCGATGCTGTTCCGCTCCGCGTTGGGCATCCACGCCGCACGCGGCGTGCTCACCGGCGGCGCCGCCCCGGACTGGGAGACCACCCTCTTCCTCACCCTGGCCCACGGGCACCCCGGCCTCGCCGCCGGTGCCGTCGACCGCGGCGCCCTGCTGGCCATCCACCGGCAGGCCTGGAACCTCACCCGCCTCGACGCCGACGACCCGTGGCGCACGCTCCTTGGTCTCGCCGATCCGGTCGAGCGCGTCGCGGTGGCCTCCCTCGGCGCCCTGCCGCTCAAGGAGGACGAATTCTCGAGCCTCGTGCTCGAGGCCGTCGCCGCCCAGCCCACCCCCGAGGAGCGCGCCGCCGTCGCCCTCGTGTTTTACCTGCACCTGCGCGACGCCCCGCGCATCTCCGCCGCGGCGATCGAGACCCTGGCCCGCCAACTCACCCGCGTGCTGCGCCCTGCGATCGAGACCCACCAGGTCCACGGCCGGCAGCTCACTCTCTGCCGCGAGGTCGCCGCCCTCTGCGCCCAGCTTGGCGAATCCCCGCGCGAGGTCCGCGCTCGCAACCTCCTCAACGCCTTCCTGCCCGACGGCTTCACCGACCTTACCCCGGCGCGCCTCCTCGCGCGCTTCGGGGAACTCTGGGAACGCTTCGGCCTTCCGCGCGCCACCACCCCGGCCGGATGACGCTGCTTCACAACATGAGCGTGCCGCCGCGCACCGCCGCCCTGCTCGGCGGCCGGCCGGTCGCTTCCGGCGTCGCCGTGTACTCGCTGCCGTTCGCCCTCATCTGGACGAAGCTCGTCCCGGGCGGGCCGTACGGGCACAAGCTCGGCCGCCTGATCCTGCACGATCCGGCCGAGCTGGCCGTCACGATCACGGCCACCTTCCCCACGCCCGCCGACCTCTTCCGGCGCATCGGCCGTCCCCTCCGGCCCGCGCTCCCCCATGACTTCCTGCTCGGCTGGCGACCGACCCCTGGTCACCTCACCGAGCATTGCCCGCGGCCCGAGCCCGCGCCGGAGGGATGGACACATCCGAGCCTTTGCTGCGATCCGCGCCGCTGCGCCGGCGTGCTCGCCCGCTGCTACGGCACCGTCCTGCTCGCCCGCCGCGCGCCTGATTTTTCCTGGGCCCGCCTGCTGGTTTCCGCCGTCGCCTTCGACGAACCGCTGTTCCCCGCCGCATGAACCTGCTCTCCCGCCGCCCCGCCTCCCCCGAGGCCGCCGCCCTCCGTGCCCGCGTCTTCAACGTCCTGCCCGCCGCCTCCTATGGCATGGAGAAGCTCTTCGGCCTGCTCGACCTCGTCCTCAGCGACGAGACCCCCACCGCCGCCGTCGAGTGTCGCGCCAAGCCGCGCCTCCTGCTCAACCGCGCCTTCGTCGCCGAGCACTGCCGCGCCGACACCGATCTCTTCCTGCTCATCCTCCACGAGCTCCACCACGTAATCCTCGGCCACACGCGCCTGTTCCCGCGCCTCACCCCGGCCGACAATCTCGCCTTCGACGCCGTCATCAACGCCATGCTCTGCCAGTCCGTAGGCCGCACCGCCGGCACCGGGCTCTTCACGCGGCTCTACGACTTCGGTCGCTTCCCGGAACGCCTGCTCCGGCCCCCGCCCGGCTGGCCCCACGCGTTCGGGAGCGCGCTCCGCCCGCTGCCCCCGGACGAGGCCGCCGTCATCCGCCTGCTCTACGGCCCGCCCGCCGGCGGCGTCACGTACCTCGAGCTCCACGAGCTCCTGCGCCGGCAGCTCGGCGCGGCCATCCCGGGCGTCCTGCTCCTCGGCGACCACGGTCCCGCGGGCCCCGAGGATCCGCTGCTGCGGCAAACCCTCCGCCGCCTCGTCGAGGACTGGCCCCCGCCGCCGCGGCCGCTGCGCGGACGCGACGAGGGCCGCGAGGCCCGCGACGACTGGCTCACCTCCGACGCCGTCCCCGGCCGGGAATTCCGCCGCGCCTTCGCCCGGCTCCTCACCCGCTGCGGCCTGCGCGCCGGTCGCCCCGCCCATCGACGCCGGTTGCTCCGGCCCGATCTCCGTGAGTCGTCGCGGGTGACCGTCCTGCCCGACGTCCGTGACCGGCGTTCGGCGGCCCTGCGCGTCCTCACCGGCCACGAGCCCCTCGTGCGCCTCGTTCCCGCCGTCGAACCCCGGCCCCGCCGGCAACCCGTCCCGCTCGCCCACGTCTACCTCGACGTGAGCGGCTCGATGCGCGCGGCCCTGCCGCACCTCGCCGCCGTCTGCCGGGAACCCTTCCGCCGCGGCGAGCTCCAGCTCTTCGCCTTCTCGACCGTCGTCTCGGAGCTCACCGGCCGCGACCTCGTCCGCGCTGCCTTCGCCAACACCGCCGGCACCGACATCAACTGCGTCCTCCGTCACTTGGCCGAACTGCCCCTGCGCCGGCGTCCGCGCGTCGTCCTCGTCGCCACTGACGGCTACGTGGGGCCGGCTCGCGCCGACCTGCTGGCCCAGCTCAAGGGCGTGCGCTTCGTCGCCGCCCTCACGGGGGAAATCCACCGCGGCGACCTCGCCGCCTTCGCCCACGAGCTCGCCGACCTGCCCGCGCCATGACCGAACACGCCGAATACGTCTCGCCCGGCCATCCCGACCGCCTCGCCGACGCCATCGCCGAGGGGATCGTCACCGCCGCCGTCCGCGACCACGCCCGCGCGCTAGTCGGGGTCGAGGTCGCCCTGCACCGCGACCGCGTCTTCGTCGACGGCCGCATCGCCGCCGGCCCGCGGCCGATCGACGTCGAGGGCATCACGCGCGACGTGTACCGTTCCGCCGGCTACGGGGGCGGCTGGGACCCGGCGCCCGCCTCGCTCACCCTGCTGACCGACCTCTGCGAGGAGGCGCTGCCCGACGAGGAGGCCGACGTGCGGCCGTTCTCGGACGACCAGAACATCGTCACCGGCCACGCCGGCGGCGACGCCCGCACCAACTTCCTGCCGATCGCGCACTGGGTGGCCGGGGAGATCGGCCGGTGGTTGCACCGTAAGCTGCGTGCTGATTCCGCGCTGTCCGATTGGTTCGGTCCCGACCTCAAGGTCCTCGCCATCCTCGACCGCGCACCCGCCGCGGGGCCGGCCGGGCGCATCACGTGGCGGCGCCTCGTGGTCAGCGTCCTGCACCGGCCGGGACTCGGCGCTGAGCGGCAGCACCGGCTGCTGCTCCCGCTGCTTGCCGCGCGACTGGAGGAATTGGAGCGCGCGGGCCTCGCGGGGGTTGCGTCGACCTTCTCGCCCGGCCTACTCGTCCTCAACGGCGCGGGTGACTTCACCGTCGGCGGGCCGCGCGGCGACAACGGCCTTTCCGGCAAGAAGCTGGTCGTTGACCATTATGGTCCCACGGTACCGATCGGCGGCGGCGCCCTCTCCGGCAAGGACCCGCACAAGGTCGACAAGTGCTGCCCGCTCCGGGCCCGGCAGCTGGCGAAGAGGCTCGTGCGCGCCGGGGCCGACACCGCCGACGTCACGCTGTCGTGGGCGCCTGGCGCGGACGCTCCGCCGTCGGTCGTGGCGGTGACCACCCGCGGCGGCGTCCGCCTGCGGATCCCTGACGAGGAGCTGCCGCCGCCGGAATGGTTCGGCATCGCGTGCATCGTCGCCGACCTGGAGCTCCTCCAGGTCGACTGGGGCGAGCGTGTCCTTGACGGCTATTTCCGCGACCCCGCGGTTGCCTGGGAAAGGTGAAGTCCGGTCGGCGCCGGCGAGCCGGTAGTCCGTGGTCGGTGGGAATCGGTGGTCGGTCGTCCGTTGCCGGTTGCCGGTTGACCGTGGGTCGGCCCGTCCACCGTCAACCGTTTGAACGCCCGCCGTCCACCGTCACCCACCGTCCACCGACTCCGCCCCGGCTTCCCGTCCCACTCTCCTCCAGCGCTCCTGTAGGTATCCTTCGGTCATCCTTCGGTTAATTTAAGTTAAACCATTGATGATCAACAAAACCAGGGCAAAAACCGAAGGATAACCGAAGGATGACTGTAGGATCACCGCAGGAGGAGAGGGGGAAATCTGAGGCGGCAGCGGACGTCCGCGGGGTCGGCCAAACGGGGTCAGGCCGTTGCGCGTTGCAGCCGTGGCGGGAGGCGCCGGCAGCTGCGCGAACAGTTGGCCCCGCCTTACCCTTGGCTGGCTTGCGTCCGGTGGCTAGATCTACCTGCCACGCTGCGCCCCGACATTGGGAGCCAGCGCGATGCGCAACGTGCAACGGCCTGACCCCGTCCCTTCGCCCTACCCGACCCGGGCCACCGCCCGTGCCGCCCTGTTCGATTATATTGAGAGCTTCTACAACCGGACTCGTCTCCACTCGAGCCTCGGCTACGTCAGCCCTGTTGCGTTCGAACATCAACTAAACCAAACCAAATCACCCTGAACTCAGTGTCCGAGAAATCAGGGCAAGCCCAGCCTGACCCCGTCCCTTCGCCCTTCCGGGTATTCCTCGGTCTCTCGCCCCTGAAATGCGCTCGCCATCTCACCCCGCTGCTCCGCCTCCAATTGAATCGTCCCGGCTAAGGCGCCGTGGATCGGTGTAGCTGGGGCGCGTCGCCCCGGAAATGACAGCCGGTCCCCAAGTCGGCGCAGCGATCTTCGCCTGGACTAGGCTTTCGTCCGCCACCACCGGGGCGACGCGCCCCAGCTACACCAATCCGATTGGTTTCCTTCTAGGGAGGCCAATCCCCCTTGGCCGGATGTAGCTGGGAATCCTTCCCCGGTCCGACGATCGCGCAGGCTACTTGTCAGGTGTCTGGATCCCTCCCATCCGAGCGCTCCCCACATCATGGCCGCGGCGTCTATAGACGCCTAGTGGCTCGTGGTCCGGGCCCCAGCGCTCCTTGAGCCTTTTGTGGCCATCGGCTCGGCGCACAACCCAAGGGGCGGGCCAGCGTAGGATGCCGTGGGCGGCTCCGTCGGACCTTGGAGCGCAGGGGATTGAGGTTTCCGACCTTCAGTTTTCGGGCAATCCAGCCGAAGGGTGCCGCGGCTTCCCATCGCCGCGTCGCGGCGACCGCGATCTTCTAGCGGGCCGGCTGACGCAGCCGCGACCAATCGGCGAAGTGCTCGTCCTTCGTCACCAGCACAAAGTTGGAACCAAGCGCTAGGCGCCGAATCGCCGTATCGGGCGCGTTGGCGGGCAGGAGTGCAAAGACATGGTCTGCATCCTGCCCGTATTCCCTCAACGTGGCAGCAAGCGAAGGCGGCAACTGCGCATCGATCAGGAAGCGCATCGCGGTCGGCTCAGGCCGAGCGGAGGACCGGATGGTCGGTCAGGCGGGCCGCGTAAAGCGGCGCAGCCCGAAGGGGTCAGTCCGCTGATTGTTGAATCCCGGGCAGGAGGTCGGTCTTTTCGGCCCGAAATTCCGGTAGGGCGGGTGGCGCGGCCGAACCCTAAGGGGTCAGGCCAGGGCACGATGCGGTTGCCGGCTCCTGATGACACTGGGGCGCAGGACATTCAGGCCGGGTAGGGGGGCCAAGGTTTAGGGAGCAGAACATCCGCCCTCAGGGAAGGGCCGCCTAGCTTTAACCGGCGGACGCCTTTGGGCCTGCCCCGCGCTACCACAAAGGCGGAACCGGCGGAGGCGGCTTGGGCCAGGGGGTGACGCCGGGGGGAAGGGTCTGCGGCTGCTGGCGCCGACGCGCCTCCACCACCTCGATCAACCATTGGGGCGGGTGCTGGTTTTCCAGTTCCCCGTAGATGTACGGCAGCGGCGGCACCATCAACGCGGTCTTTTCCCCCAGCGGCGGCCGCTCGTGGCTGGCCGCTTTCAATCGCGCCTTGAGCCGGGCGACGATTTGCGGGTGGAGCGCGGCAAGGTCCGTGGTTTCACTCGGGTCGAGCGCCAGGTTGAACAGCTCGTGGCCCACCAGCTTGTAATCCCCCTGGCGAATCGCGGGTACCCTCACGCTGCCGGCGACCTCAAAGATGATCTCCTCCCGCGGACTCGGTTGCCGTTGCAGCAGCATCTTTGTCATATCAAGCCCATCGAGCGGGAGCTCCTGCGCCAGACTCCCGCCCGCCAGCTGGATCAGCGTCGGATAGAAGTCGGTCATATGCATCAGCCCGTGGCTGGTGCTGCCCGGTTCAATGACCCCCGGCCAGCGCAGGAGCGCCGGCACCCGGATGCCGCCCTCCCAGTTGGTGTCCTTCTTCCCCCGCAACGGACGATTACTTTCCTCGGTCAGGCCGCCATTGTCGTTCGTGAAGATAACGAGGGTGTTCCGGGTCAGACCTTTCTGCTCCAGGGCCGTGAGGATGCGCCCCACGCCTTCATCCAAGATTTTCAACGTCGCGCCTAGGATGCCGAACTCCTGCACATACCGGGGGGCGTGATCTAGGGGGCCGTGGGGCGCCGTGAAGGGGACATAGAGGAAAAAGGGCCGACCCTGACTTTGGGCTGCAATGACCCGCTCCGCCTCGGCGGCGATCAGATCCGTCACATACCCCTGCTCCTGCAATGGCTGCTCGTTCCGGTGCCAGTCATAGACGGTGAAATGCGCCGGGGTATGGTGCAGGATCATCTTGCTCGAATAATCAATGCCCCAGGCATAATGGCCGTACTGGTGATCGAACCCGCGTTGCAGGGGCAGGTGTTCCTTCTGCCATTCGCCGAGGTGCCATTTGCCGGTGATCGCGGTATAATATCCTGCCTCCCGCAGGGCGGTGGCGAGAGTTCGTTCCTTGGGATCCAAACCGTGGATCCGCCGGGTATCCTGTCCGTCCGGTGCCTTGGGCAGGGTCAGGCCCAGCCGCTGCAGGAATTCCGATTTGCCGAAGTCCTCCGAGCGCCAATCCATCCAAGTCCGGAAGGGATAGCGACCTGTCAGCAAAGCCGTCCGCGTCGGGGAACACACCGATTGGGCGTAGAACTGCGTCAGCCGGAGACCTTCCTTCGCCAAACGATCGAGGTTGGGCGTGAGCCGAGGGTCGCCGCCGTTGAACCCGGGATGCCTCCAGCCCAGATCGTCCGACATAATGAAGACGATGTTCGGCTTCACCGCCCCCGCCCGCGGCGCCGTCGACGCGGCCACGGGAAGCCCGGCGATGAGGGACAAAAGGCCAAGGAGTGCAGAGGCTGGGCGCGGCAGAGAGTTCATCGGGATCGAGGCCAAGGGAGTGGAATGCGGGTCACACCCTCCCGCTGGCCCGCCGCCGGGCAAGGAAAACCGAGGTCAGGGTCGAACCTAAGGGGTCAGGCCAGGGCAGGATGCAGTGGCCGGCGCCTACTTGCCCTGGAGCGCATGGGAGTGAGCTTGCCGAACTTCAGTTTTCTGGCGACCACCTCAGGGTCGGTGCTGACACGCATCAGACTGACCCGGTTGCGCCCGATCCCGCCGGTCATCCTTTCGGCCGGCGGCCCACGCCCCAGATCAGCCAGCCGCCGAGCGCTAGCAGGAGAATCAGCCACCACAGGTACCGCAGCTCGCGGGCGGCCCTTTCCGCAAAGCGGAGGGTGGCCGGAAACGCGAGGAACAGCAGGACGGCCACCCCGACCAGCACGCCGCACTGGAGGATCGCCCGCTTACGGGGGGTCATCGGTTCGGCCGGGACGCCGGGGGCGGCGTCGCGGGCGGGCGGGCCGGACTCGCCGGCGCGGGGGTGCCGGGCCGGGGGGCCGCGGCCGCTCCCGCCCGGCGCGAAAGCTCATCGAGCGAGAGCATCACGCCGGAGCCGCCCCCGCCGACCACCAGCGGCGAGCGCCCGTTCCAGCGCTGCAGGATCTCCAGCTTGATGAAGTCGGTGTTGGCCTTGAGCGCGGCGCCGCGGATCTGGATCGCTTCCGCCTCGCCCTTGGCGCGGATGATCGCCGTGTCGGCCTCGATCTGCGCCTTGAGCTGGGTGAATTTGGCCTTCTCCGCCTCCTGCTCCTGCACCATCTTCATCTCGATCGCCGTCTCCAACTCGTTGGAGAGCGCTAGGTTATATATTACCAGGTCGGTGACGTCCAGGAACTGCGCGCCGATCTTGCGCCGGGCCAGTTCGAGGGCGCGGCTCTTGATCTCCTCGCGGCGCTTCACGATCTGCTCGGCACTCTGCGTCGCGGCGACCTCCTTGAGCGCCTCCATCACGCGCGGGGCGATCAGATTGTCGAAGGGCTCGCCCGCGTACTCCTGAAAGATCTTCACCACCGATGCCTCCGGCACGCGGTAGAGCACGTGCACCTCCATCTTCACCTGCTGCAGGTCTGAGGAGTAACATTCCGCCGGCATGGCGCGGGTCTGCTGCCGCACGGAGATCGGGTGAATGTGCGTCAGGAACGGCTGCTTCAGGCCGAAGCCTTCCGGCCGGAATTCCGGGGCCACCGTGCCGAGCGTCACCGCGACCCCGCGAAAACCCGGCTGCACGATGGAGGTGGACGACGAGGCCAGCACCACGATCACGATCAGGATGAGCAGGACGCCGAAGATCCGCCGGAGCCACGCCGGGTCGATCTCCACCGTCTCCGCCTCGAATACTCGCCGGCTCATCGCGCACCTCCCTTCGCCGCGGCGGGCGCGGCCATGTCGGCGGCGAGCTCCCCCAGCGGCAGCAGCATATTGGCCCCGGACACGCCGGGCCCGACTACCTGCGGCGCCACGCCGTCCCAGTGTTCGATGATTTGCAGGTCGAGCACGCCCGGGTTTTCCCGCAGCGCCCGCCCGCGCAGGGTGATGGACTCGGCCTCGCCCCGGGCCTTGATGGTGGCGGTGTTGGCCTCCGTCTGGGCTTGCTGCTGCGCGAACCGCGCCCGCGCTGCCTCTTGCTCCTGCACCATCTTGGCCTCGATGGCATTCTCCAGCGCCGAGGTCAGGTTGATATCCTCGATCACCAGATCCTCAATGGTGAGGATCGGGCCGATCTTCCGGCGGGCACTCTCGACCGCGAGGCTCTTCACCTCCTCGCGTTTCTGTACAATCACCTCTGCCGTGCGCAACGCCGTGACTTCATTGATCGCCTCCGCGATCCGGGGGCGGATTAGCGAGTCGAAGGGGTTGCCGGCATAGTCGCGAAAAACCGTCACCACCGATGCCTCCGGCACCCGATAGAGCAGCCGCACCGACATCTTCACCTGCTGCAGGTCCGAGGAATAGCAGTCCACCGTCATCTTCGAGGTCTGCTGCCGGATTAGCATCGGCGCGATGCGCGTCACGAAGGGCAGTTTAAACCCGAAGCCCTCCGGTTTGAAGCCGGGCGATACCCGGCCGAGCATCACCTCGACCCCACGGTGCCCCGGCTCAACCACATAGGTGGCCGAGGTGCCGCCGAGCACGAGAATAAAGATCACCAGCGCACCAGTGATGAGGCCTGCCACGGTTTTTGGATTCACGAACGAAGGTTACCTTTCTCCGGCAGCGTTCCCCAGTCGTGCGGCCAATTCAAGGGAAACCGGCCGAATCTCCGCGGCCGAACCTAAGGGGTCAGGCCAGTGTAGGATGCGCTCGCTGGGTTCGTCTGGAAGCGCGCCGCCGGCACGACTTCCCAACAGCTCGGCCGCCGATGCTTTCGCTCTTTCGGCCGCGTGGGGCAGCGGCAATTCCCCCCCCGTGGCGATCTCGGCTTCACGGCCGAGTCCCGCTGCGGACGGGACGGGGTCCGCCGGTTGCACGTTGCATGCCTCCCGGTGGTTTCCGGGTGGGGCGCTCCCCGAAATCGCCCGTGCAACCTGCAACAGGCTGACCCTATCGGGTCCCAGGCTTCAGCGCCACGCTCCAGGCTCCGGTCAGGCCCGCCACGCTGTACCTTCCCTCCGCCCGGAGCTTGCTTGCAGTTCCCACTCTGCCAACAACCCTCCACTCAACCCACAACCCGCCCGGACTCTCACCTGAGGTGGTCCAGCATCGTGAGTCCGGTCAGCGCACGGCTGCGCGAAAGAACCGACGCCTTATGTCAACCTACGCTCATCGCAACGCCACCTTCGCCGGTTTCGTTACCCACAAGCTCCGCCGGCTGGGCAGCGCGGGTCGACTCCTGCTCCTCTGCCCGCTCGCGTTAGCCTCCGCCTTGGCCCAGGCCAACGATGGCTCGGTGCTTCCGTTTCCGCCCACGCCGACCGCCAGCGTGGCCGGGCCTTCCCTGCAGGAGTCCACCATGGTGAGACGCAAGGTGCCCAGCCGTCTGCCGGCGGGCGCGCCGAACATCGTCATCATCCTGCTGGACGATGTCGGTTTCGGCCTGGCCGACACCTTCGGCGGGCCGGTCCGCACCCCTACGCTTTCCCGGCTCGCCCGGACTGGCATCAGCTACAACACGTTTCATACCACTTCCATCTGTTCTCCGACGCGTGCGGCCCTCCTCACCGGTCGAAACCACCATCGGGTCGGTGCCGGCACGATCGCGGAACGGGCGATGGATTGGGACGGCTACACGGGGGTAATCCCGCGGACGGCAGCCACGCTGCCCAAGATCTTGGGTAATTATGGTTACAAGACCGCCGCCTTCGGTAAATGGCACAATACGCCCACGGCAGATACGACGGCGATGGGCCCCTTTACCCTCTGGCCCACCGGCGAAGGCATCGGCTTCGATTACTTTTACGGCTTTATGGCCTTTGAGACTTCCCAATGGGAGCCGCGGCTGTACGAGAATCGAAACCCGATCGAGCCGCCGAAGCACCCCAGTTACCACTTGAGCGAGGACTTGGCGGAACGAGCCGTGGATTGGATCCGCAAGCACGAGGCGCTGACCCCAGACAAGCCGTTCATGATGTACTGGGCTCCCGGCGCCGCCCACGGGCCCCACCAAATTTTCAAGGAGTGGGCGGACAGGTACCGGGGCCGGTTCGATGGCGGCTGGGATGCCTTGCGTACCGAGATCTTCCAGCGGCAGAAGCAACTGGGCTGGATTCCAGCCCACACGCAGCTCACCCCGCGCGCCGAGTCGATGGCGTCCTGGGAAAGCATCCCGTCCTCCGAACGCGCCTTCCAGACTCGCCTGATGGAGGTGTTCGCCGGTTTCGCGGAGCACGTTGATGTCCAGGCGGGAAAGATTATCGACGAGCTGGAGCGCCTCGGGATCCGCGACAACACCCTCGTGTTCTATATCTGGGGTGACAATGGCAGCAGTGCCGAGGGGCTGAACGGATCCGTTAGTGAACTGCTGGCACAGAACGGCTTATCCAGCACGGTCCCACAGCATATCGCCGCGTTGAATTCGCTCGGCGGGCTCGAGGCGCTGGGCGGCCGTAAGGTGGACAATATGTACCACGCCGGGTGGGCGTGGGCGGGCAACACGCCGATGCGGCATACCAAGCTCGTCGCGTCCCACTTCGGCGGCACCCGCAATCCGCTGGTCGTCTCGTGGCCCCGGAATATCGCGCCGGACCGCGCGCCCCGCCCCCAGTTTCATCACGTCAACGACGTGACGCCCACCATCCTCGACCTGCTCAAGATTCCGCCGCCGGCGATCGTGGATGGCTACCCACAGGACCCGATGGACGGGGTCAGCATGGCTTACTCCTTCGCCAGCGCCCGGGAGCCCGGCCGCAAGCGGGTACAGTACTTCGAGAATAATGGCAGCCGCGGGATCTATCAGGACGGCTGGTACGCCTGTACCTTCGGACCTTTGACGCCTTGGCAGGTATCGAGTCCCGCGCAACTGGTCGCGTGGGATTCGCGACGCGACGTATGGGAACTCTATAACCTGACGAACGACTTCTCGCAGGCGAATAATCTGGCCGCCCAGGAGCCCGGTCGGCTGGAGGCGATGAAGCGCCTGTTTCTCGAGGTCGCCGAGGTGAACAAGGCCTTCCCGATCGGGGGGGGATTGTGGACCCGAATTGATCCCTTGGACGGGCCGACCGCGCCCGATACCAGCTGGAACTGGAAATCCGCCCTCAGCCGGATGCCGGAACGCACCGCGCCCGCGCTGGGCCGGCAGAGCAATCACGTGCGGATGGAGGTGGACGTTCCTGCCGGCGCGTCGGGGGTCCTCTACGCCTTGGGGGGGGCCTCGGGCGGCGTCAGCCTCTTCCTCGAGAACGGCTACCTCAACTATGAGTACAACCTTTTCATCATCGAACGCTACCGGGGGCGCTCCAGCCAGCCGCTCCCGGCCGGTCGTCACGTAATCGAGGTCGACACCCGCGTTGGCCAAGTCCGGGGACCGGCCACCGTGGTGATCAGCGTGGATGGTGTGGTGGTGGCGACCGTGGCGGTGGCCCGGACCAGTTCTGGTGCCTTCACGGCCGGCGAAACCTTTGATCTCGGGGTGGACCTAGGCTCTCCGGTGGCCACGGAGTACCACGAAAAGGCGCCGTTCCCGCTGAACGGGGTGATCCGGGACGTCGCCATCCGCTACGGATCCAACCAGACTCCCTCTCCGGTGCCTTCGGTTAATCCGACTACCGCGTGCCTGACCAACCTGTCGGCCCGCGGGTTCGTTCCCGCCGGGGGCGGACTCTACTCGGGATTTATCGCTCGAGGTACCGGCACGAAGCGGCTGCTACTCCGTGCTGCCGGGCCCGGCCTCGCGGCGTTCGGGCTGGCCACAGGATTGCCCGATCCGAAACTCGAGTTGTCCGCCCCTGCCGTGTCCGGCCCACTGCTTTCCAATGACAACTGGCTCGCCGCTGACTCCGCCGCGATCGCCGCCGTGGGTGCCTTCCCGTTTGCCACTGGATCTCGAGACGCCGCGCTGACGGCTGCGCTCACCGTACCCGGCCGCGCGAACTACACGGTCAGCGTCACCGCGACGTCCCCTACGGCCGCGGGGTTGGTGCTGGCGGAAATCTTTGACGCCGACGGTCCGGGCGCGCCCGTGCGCCTCATCAATGGTTCGACCCTCGGTTTCGTGGGCCCGGCCGAGAACGCCCTGTCCGCCGGGTTCGTCATCGCGGGCACCGGCACCAAGCGGCTGCTGGTCCGCGCGGTCGGTCCAGGCCTAGCCGGCCTCGGCGTGCCGGGTTTGCTGGCGGATCCGCAGCTCGCGGTCCATGCCTTGGATGCCGCCAGCGCCCTCGCGAGCAACAACGACTGGGCCGGTACGGCGGAACTCAAGGCCGCCGCCACCGCGGCCGGCGCCTTCACGATACCCGATGCCGGTCGCGACGCGGCGGTGCTCGTGACCCTGCCCCCAGGCACCTACTCGGTTCTGGTCACTGGCGTCGGTAACACGACCGGCAACGCCCTCGTTGAGATCTACGACCTCGACCCCTGAACTGCCGTGGCGGCCTCAGAGGACGGAGGCTCGGCCTGCGCCCCTGCCCGAAGGGGCCGGGCGGGCCGGGGTCAGGCCGTGATTCGCTAGTCCCCAGCTTGGGGTTAAGCTTCGTTGTCGCGCCGCGGAGCGACAATTCCGTTGAACCGTCGCCGCCCTGTCTGGACGAGGCCCGGGTTTCCGTCCTTAGTCGGGGGTCTAAAGGGCCGGCCCCGCAGCCCTTTGCCCCCGTTCCCGCCCCGGATTCTCGTCCCGCCGTACCTTCCAATGTCCGTCTCCCGTCTCCCTGCCGCCGTGGCTACTCGGCGCCACTTCCTCCGCGCCGCCGGAGTTAGTCTCGCCCTGCCCCTCCTGGAGTCGCTCGGCGGGCGCGTCTTCGCCCAAGGTTCGGCCGTCGGCAGCCTGCCGGGAAAAGTCGCGGAGGGCACGCGGCCCCAGCGGATGGTCTGCGTCGGCAATATGCTCGGTTTCCACCCGCCGGCGTTTTTCCCTACGGCCGCGGGTCCGAATTACGAGTTGCCGACCGATCTCGAGTTTCTCGCGCCGCACCGGAAGGACATCTCGATCTTCACCGGCCTAGATCACGGCGTGAAAGGCGGCCACTTTGCCATCAGCTCCTTCCTGAGCGGCGTGCGCACGGCGGACGCGAAGGGGATGCCCGAAGGCAATCTCACCCTCGATCAACGCGCCGCGGAAACGATGGGCGGAGCGACGCGCTTTCCCTCCCTTACCCTCGGGTCCGAGAGCGGGATCCATGGTGGCTGCCTCATGTCCTGGACGCGGAGTGGCACGCGCGTCCCGCCGATCGCCACGCCGCGCGCTCTGTTCCGGAAACTCTTTGTCGCCGAAGGCGCGACGCAGCTCGCCGCTTCGCTGGACCGCCTAGAAATGAAGGGCTCGATCCTCGATGCGGTGCAGGGCGATGCAAAGTCCCTCGGGCGTCAGCTCGGCCAGCGGGACCAAGAAAAGTTAGACGAGTACTTCGCTTCGATCCGCGACGTGGAAAAGCAGATCGAGCTTCGCCGCCAATGGGCGCACGTGCCGAAGCCCGATCCGAAAATGCAAGAGCCCGCGGACAAGGGTTTCGTTTCCGATTTGCCGGTCATGTACGACCTGATCGCGCTCGCCCTGCAGACCGACTCGACCCGCATTGCGACCTTTGAGATTGGCGGAGACTTCGAAGCGAATGCCTTTGGCCTCAACGGCGGCTATCACGCGTTTTCGCACCACGGCCAGCGGCCCGAGGCCATCGCCGCCTTGATCAAGATGGAACGCTATCAGGTGGAGCAATTCGCGCGCTTCCTCGCCAAGCTCGGTTCCATTCGGGACGGCAACGGCACGCTGCTAGAACACACGATGGTGCTTTTCGGCAGTGGGATGGGTAACGCCAACGCTCACACCAATAGCAACCTGCCCATCATTCTCGCCGGCGGCGGGTTCAAGCACGGTGAGCACAAGGTCTATCCGGAGAAGGGGCTCGGTCGCCAGCCACTCTGCAATCTCTACGGGTCGATGCTCCAGCGCTTCGGCATCGAGATTGGGAAGTTCGGGACCGGCACCGGCACCTTGACGGGCCTCGCGTGAGCCCGCCGCTCCGGCCTCACGCTCCTATCCGGTCTATGCTGCGCTCCCTTTGGTCTTCGGCGCTCGGATTGCTGGCCGCATTGGCCGCCCCGCTCCACGCCGCGGCCGATCCGGCGGCGATCCAGCGCTTCGTCACCACCTATTGCATCGAGTGCCACGGTCCCGAGAAACAGAAGGCCGACCGGCGTTTCGACGCGCTGCTGCTGCCGGCGGCGAAGGAGGACACCCTGCTCGCCCTGAAGGACATCCTGGATCAGCTCCACCTCGGCGAGATGCCGCCGGCCGAGGCCAAGCAGCCGACGCCAGCCGAACAGAAAGCGGTCTTGGAGCAATTGGCCCGGGCGCTATCCGAGGGGCGCGAGGCGCTCGCGAGCACCGGCGGCCGCACGGTGCTGCGCCGCCTGAACCGCCGCGAGTACCTGAATACGGTCGGCGACCTCTTCGCTCTGAAGATGGCGGCCTTCGATCCGACCACCAATTTCCCCCGCGACCAGGCCGAGGAGCAGATGGACAATCTCGGCGACGTCCTCCGCACCTCGGGCTACCTGCTGGAACAGTACCTTGAGGCGGCGGATGCCGTGGTCGAAAAGGCCTTTGCGCTGCAGGCTCGGCCGGAAGAGCGCACGTGGCATTTCCGCGGCGACTTCAAGACCCAGCCCGAAATGAGCAACGCCCACCGACGGCTCAACCATAGCTTCATCGGCTTGTACGAATGTATGGACACCCCGCACCACGAAGGCGGCTACGGCTTTATCAGCGCCT
Organism: Opitutaceae bacterium; assembly: GCA_044370095.1. Lineage (GTDB taxonomy): Bacteria > Verrucomicrobiota > Verrucomicrobiia > Opitutales > Opitutaceae > ER46. The sequence continues at coordinate 19,013 of JBILWD010000020.1, forward strand.
TCGAAGCAGGGGTGCCGGTGGACGGTTACTATGAAATTCAGGTGCGGGTGCAGGCGATGAACCGGCAGCACCCATATGACCCGAAGATCTTCGGCACCGATGCGCGTGAACCTTTTCGGCTTGGGTTGGTGCCCGGCGATGCGAAAGCCGGCGCGCTGTATCAGCCGCAACCGCTGCAACCGATGCTCGCCGAACTGGTGCTGGAGGACGGCGAACCTGCTTGGCGGACGGTCCGCGTCTGGCTGGATGCCGGCCAAACCCCGCGCTTTGTGTTCCCCAATGGCTCGAAAAGCGCCCGCAATTCGTGGGCGCGGATCATCGAGTACCACAAAGACAAGTGGCCGAAGGAAGATGGGCAGGGCGAACGCAACCGGGACCGCAAGAACGGGCTCGGGATCGTCCTGAATCGGATCATCAGTGTCGTCGAAGGGCAGTTGCCGCACATCCGCATCCACGAAGTCAAAGTCCGGGGGCCGCTCGTTGAACAATGGCCGCCCGCGAGCCAGCAGGCGGTCCTAGGCGAACAGCCGTTCGCCCCGGAGCACCTGCGCGAGGTCCTGCGGCGCTTCGCTGACCGCGCCTACCGCCGCCCAGCTACGGACGAAGAGGTGGAGCGTCTCGTGGGGGTGGCGACTAAACGCATAGCCACGGGCCGTTCGCCGCTGGAGGGCCTGAAGGCCGCGCTCAAGGCGGTGCTTACTTCCCCGTCGTTTCTCTACCTCGCGCAGGACACCGGGCCCGCCGGCGACGATGCGCAGGCCCGGCCTCGGCTCAGCGGTTTCGCGCTCGCCTCGCGGCTGGCCTATTTTCTCTGGTCGACGCTACCCGACGCCGAATTGCTCCGGCTCGCGGCCAGCGGCGAGTTGGTGCGCCCGGAGGTCCTGGTCGCGCAGACCCGCCGGATGCTGGCCAGCCCGCGCTCCGAGGCGTTGGTTGCGGGATTCTTGGACAGTTGGCTGAACCTCCGGAGTCTCGGCTCGATGCCGCCCGATCGGAGGCAATTCGAGCCCTATTACTCCAAAGACCTAGAAAACGCGTTCAAGACGGAGACCCGGCTCTTCGTACGCGATCTCATCGCCCGCGATGCCAGTATCCTTGGCTTTCTCGACGCCAACTACAGCTTCCTCAACCAGCCGCTGGCGACGCATTATGGCGTCGGTGATCTCGGCGATCCCGCCCGCGCGCACGAGTTCCGCAAAGTGGTATTCCCCGACGCCCGCCGGGGCGGCCTGCTGGGGATGGGCTCGGTGCTGACGGTGTCGGCCAACGGGATCGAGACCTCGCCCGTGGTGCGCGGGGTATTCCTATTGGAAAACATTCTCGGCACGCCGCCGCCCCCGCCGCCCGATGATGTGCCGGCCATTGATCCCGATGTGCGCGGGGCCCAGTCGATCCGCGAGTTGGTCAGCAAGCATCGCGAGTCACCGAACTGTTACGGGTGCCACCAGAAGATCGATCCCCTGGGGTTTGCGCTCGAAAACTTCGACCCCGTTGGCGCGTGGCGCACGAGTTACGGGAGGAAACCGATCGACGCCGCGGGGGAACTGCCCGGCGGGGATAAGTTCTCCGACGTGGCCGGCCTCAAGCAGGTCTTGGTCAAACGCCGCGACATTTTCGCCCGGATGCTCGCGGATCGTCTCCTTACCTATGCCTGCGGTCGGCGCATCGGGGTGCTGGATGAGCCGAGCGTGGAGAAGATGCTCGCGGCGTTTCCGTCGCAGCCCCCCGGCCTCCGTTCGCTGATCGAAGCGGTGGTGACGAGCGACCTGTTCCTTCGCCCCTGAGCGGTCGGCCCACGATGTGCCCACACCCCCGCCGGATGACGGCTGCCCTGAACCAGTCGTTGTCCCCGCTCGGGCTGGCTCCGGTTACCCTCGCGCTCGCGACTTTCCTCCCCTTAGGTCCGCTCCCCGTCGATTCCTAACCCCGAACGCCCGATGCGCTGCTTCCATACGATCCTGCTTTTAATGCTTTGGGGTTTCACGGCGACCCGCGCCGCCGAGCCGCGGCCTAACGTCCTTCTGATCGTCGTCGATGATCTCGGTTACAACGACGTCGGCTTTCAGGGTGGGCGTGACATTCCCACGCCCCATCTCGACCGTCTCGCCGCCTCCGGCGTTCGCTGCTCCGACGGCTACGTTTCCTATCCGGTCTGCAGTCCCTCTCGCGCCGGGTTTATGACGGGCCGTTACCAGCAACGGTTCGGCTATGAGTACAATCCCAAGTGGGACGCCACCGCCGCTAACCACGGCTTGCCGCTGTCCGAGGTTACCCTCGGTGATGCCCTGCGTGGCGCCGGCTATCAGACGGGAGTGATCGGCAAATGGCACCTCGGCTCGCAGCCGCAGTTCCATCCCAATCGCCGTGGGTTCGACGATTTCTTCGGTTTTCTCGGCGGCGGTCACCGTTACTTTCCGGGCTCGATCGTCGAGGTTGAAGTGGGGGCCGGTAAGAAAGCGGCCAGCACCGGCGACGCCGAACATACGTCGCCCATTCTGCGCAACGCGGCCCCCGAGCCCGAAGTGGGGGAACTCACGACGCGGCTGGGCGAAGAGGCCGTCGCCGCGGTCTCCCGCTACGCCCGGGCCCCGCAGCCCTGGTTCCTTTATGTCTCCTTCAATGCGCCGCACACGCCCCTGCAAGCCCGGGCGGACCAGCTCGCGCGCTTTGCCGCGATAGCGGACGAACGCCGCCGCACCTACGTCGCGATGGTCGCGACGGTGGATGAGGCCGTCGGGCGAATCCTCGATACCCTTGAGGCCGTCGGCCAGCGTGAGCGCACGCTGATCTTCTTCCTTTCCGACAACGGCGGGCCGATGACCAAGCGCAAT
>JBILWD010000181.1:0-7590 GCA_044370095.1 Opitutaceae bacterium
GGCGGGGGCCTTCCAGAGCTTGTCGCCCTCCTTGATCCCGAAGGCGTCGTAGAACGGCTGGAAGTTCACCAGCGGTCCGATCGCGCGGAAGTTGCCGGGCGCGTGCGGGCCGCGCGCCACCTGCAGCCGCATCGCATCGTCGCGGTAGGCGGTGCGCCACTGTTGCGCCCAGGAGAGGAAGAAGCGCTGCTCCGCCGTGTAGCCGTCGATCTTCGCCGGCGCCGGCTTGCCCTTCAGTGAACGCTGCAGCGCCTCGAACGCGATGGAGACGCCACCGAGGTCGGCGATGTTCTCGCCCAGCGCGAGCTGGCCGTTGATCGCCAGCCCGGGCAGCGCCTGGTACCCGTTGAACTGCTCCACCACGCGTTGCGCCCGCTCACGGAACTTGGCGTTGTCCTCCGGCGTCCACCAGTCCACGAGGTTGCCGTCGGCGTCGGACCGGCGGCCCTGGTCGTCGTAGCCGTGGGTGATCTCGTGGCCGATCACGCCCCCGATGGCACCGTAGTTCACGGCGTCGTCCATCGCCGGATCGAAGAACGGCGGCTGCAGGATGCCTGCGGGGAAGACGATCTGGTTGGTGACGGGCGAGTAGTAGGCGTTCACCGTCGAGGGGGTCATGCCCCACTCGCGCTTGTCGACCTTCGTGCCGGTGCGGTCGATCCGGCGGCGGGATTCAGCGCGGGCGGCGCGGACCACGTTGCCGTGGTAATCGTCGCGGCGGATCTCGACCCCGGAGTAATCGCGCCACTTTTCCGTGTAGCCGATCATCGCCTCGAACCGGTCGAACTTGGCGAGGGCCTTCCGGCGCGTCTCCTCCGACATCCAATCGAGGCTCGTCAGGCGGTCGCGCATGACGGCCTGGATGTTGCCGATCATCTCCAGCATCCGGGCCTTCGACTCGGGCGGGAAGTGCCGGGCGACGTAGAGCTGGCCGAGGGCGTCGCCGATCAGGCCGTCGACGCGGCGGGCCGCGCGCTGCCAGCGCGGTTCCTGTTGCGGGGTGCCGTTCAGCACCGTGCCCTGGAAGCGGAAGCGCTCCTCATCGAGGGTCTCCTTGAGGTAGGGCGCGGAGGCGCTGAGAAGGTGCCAGCGCACGTACGTCTTCCATTCGTCCAGCGGCCGCTCCTGCAGGAGCCGCCCGAGGCCCTCGAGGAACTTCGGCTGGCCGACGATCACGTCGGTCACGCGGGCGGGCACGCCGAGGCCGTCGATCAGGCGGCGCAGCGGCAGGCCCGGGTAGGCGGCCACGGCGTCGGCGATGGTCATCTTGTGGTAGTTGGCGAGCCGGTCGCGGAGCTCGACGGGCGGCTTGGCGTTCTCCGCCATCGCCTTTTCCAAGCCGAGGACGACTTCCGCCTGCCGGTAGGCCGTCTCCCGCTTCTCCCCGGCCAGCTCGAGCATGCGGGCGACGTGGCCGAGGAACTCCCAGCGTTCGCGGGCGAACTTCTCCGAGAAGTAATAGTCCTTCGACGGCAGGCTGAGCCCGCCCTGGCCCAGGTAGAAGGCATAGGTGTCGCTCTTCTTCTGGTCGGCGTAGAACGCCATTCCGAGCAGGGGATTACCCAGCTCAAGGTGCATTTCGGCGCAAACGGCGGCGAGGTCTTCGCGCGTCGTCACCGCGGCGATCCGCGCGAGCATCGGCTCGATGGGCTGCAGGCCGCGGGCGTTGATCGTGGCCACGTCCAACGCGGACGCGAAGAGGTCACCGACCTTCTGGGTGTTGGAGCCGGCGGCACCGGGATTGGCCGCGGCCGCCTCAACGAGGGCGCGCACGTGGCCCCAGTTGCGTTCGGCGAGCTCGTCGAAGCCGCCCCAACGCGACTTGTCGGCCGGGATCGTGGTGCGGGTGTACCAGCCGCCCGCGGCAAACCGGGCGAAGTCGGCGCCCGGGGCGACCGAAGGATCCATGTGGCGCACGCTGAAGCCCGGACCGGGATCGGCCGCGGGGGCGGCGAGCGCGGGGGCCGCGAGGGCGAGGACGCCCGCGGCGGCGAGGGCGAGCGTTGGACGAGGGGAGGAGCGGGGGGGGCGGAGGACTGGATGCATGACGTGGAGCGGAGGCAGAAGAGTTCGCGAATCCCGCGCCGGCTCCCTTCGCTGGCATGGTCAAAGGGAGGGCGGCAGCGGAAAACGCGTCTGCGGCGGGTGAGGGTTAAACCCAGGAGAGCCAAGGGGGCAACCCCGGCCGGCACTTCGTGGCGGGCGAGGGCTGCCGGCGAGCGGTTGCTCCCCGTTCGGTGGGGATCAGCCCGGCGCGGTCGGAAACGTTGATGTCCAGCCGCTACCGCGGGTCAGTTTAGCCGCCCCCGGACCCTGCCGAGCACCGCGGACTTCAGAAGTTGCCCTTCACGCCGACCTGGAAGGTCACCCCGTACTCGCCCTCGGCGGCGAACTTCACGTACCGCGGGCTACCCAGCGCATAGGACTCGTTCGAGTCGCGGTTGTTGAACACGTTCCGGCCCGTCGCGTACAAGGCGTAGTTGCGGCTCAGGCGGTAATCGAGCGAGGCGTCGAGCCGCAGCCGCTCCTGCTGGTAGTTCCAGCCCGCGGCGCCGAGGTTGCCCGCCGCGACCGTGCCGACCCGCTTCTTGCCCACGAGCGTCCACCGCGCGTTGAAGGCGATCGGGTGCCGATTATAGAAGAAGCCCCAGTTGATCATCTTCGGCGTGAAGCCGCGGAAGTCCGCCTCCTGCGGCCCCCGCGTGCGCACCAGCGTCGCGTTGGCGAACACGCGGAAGTGCCGCGCCAGCGGCGCCCGGGTGAAGAACGAGAGCGGCTGACTCACGTTGACCTCATAGCCGTTGATGTGGGCGATGCCGTTCACATTGCCCGGCGCGTTCACCTGGTAATCGACGAACTCCTCACCGAGGCCGACCCCCTGCAGGAAGTCCGCGGTCGCGAGGAAGTTCCGCGTGGCGAAGAAATTCCGGATCTGCTTGCGGTAAAAGCCGAGCGACAGCTCGCCGCCGCCCGCCGAGTAATGCTCGAGGCGCAGGTCGAGGCTCTGGGCGGTCCAGGGGGTGAGGCCGGGATTCTTGGTCGTGATGGTCCCCAGCGCGGATCCGGTCGCGGACGAGTCGGGGTTGAAGTCGATCTGGTTCACGTTGGTCGCGCCCATGATGTTCCCGAAATCGGGCCGGCCGAGGGTGCGCGCGAGCCCGAGGCGCCCGAGCAGGTTCGGGGTCAGGTTCAGGGTCGCGTTCAGGCTCGGGTAGAGGCCGTCGTACTGCTTCCGGATCCGAGCGCCGAGCTTCCGGTAGACCAGCCGGTCGATCTCGATGCCGTCGGTGGTGATCGGGATGGGCCGGTTTTGCGCGGTCAGGAGCAGGGCCCCCGTGCGCGGGTCGCGCTGGTACTGCGCGTTGTTGTCCTGCAGCACCGTGCGGCCGTCGTCGGTCGTGCGCTCCAGCCGCACGCCGGTGAGGAGGCGGAGGCGGTTGGCCCAGAACGACGCGTCCGCGAGCAGGTACGCCGCGTCGATCCGCTCCGTGATCTGCTCGGTGTTGAGGGCGTCCGCGCGCAGGTCCGTGCGCAGGTTGGCCGCAGTCACCTGGAAATAGGACGGGTACTGCTCGTAGAGCTCCCACGCGCGCCGGCTGCTCACGAACTGCGGCTGCGCCACGTTGCGGGGCATGAAATAGTCGAGCATCGCGTAGTTCGTCAGGTCGACGGGCGCGAGCGCCACGGAGTCGTCGGCGTTGCCCGCGATGCCGTCCTTCCCGACGTAGGTCGGAGTGAAGCTTGAGGTGCGGCGCGCGCGGTACTGTTCCGCCGAGGAAAGGCCGCCCTTGAGGGACCAATTCAGGCTCTCCCCGAAGAACTTCCGGCGCAGGTCGACCCGTGCGCTCCGGGCGGTGCTGTCGTTGTCGCGCGTGCCGTTGCTGCCGTTTAGGAAAAACGTGTAGTTCGACACCTGCAGGGGGTCGATGACCTGGCCGGCGGCGTTGCGGACGGTGACCGTCCCGGGCCGGTGGTCGCTGAACCCGTCGAAGTCGATGGTCGCGCCCTGGATGCGGGCGGAGGCGGTCTCGAACTGGCGGTGCGAGGTGGCGCGGTAGGTCTGGTCGGAAAAATTGTAGCCCGCGGCGGCGTTGATGTCCCAGTACGTGCCCACGTGCCGGTAGCTCAGGCGGAAGATATTGTTCCGGACCCGCACGTAGCGCGCGGTGTTGTTGACGTTGACCGCGCCCGATCCCGGGCGGCCGCGGGTGAAGTCGGGGCCCCAGGCGAGGGGATTGGTGCCGGTGTTGAGGATGAAGTTGTGCTGCTCGTAGTCCTGCACGAGCCAGTTGCCGGAGTAGGTGAAGGAGAGGGTGTCGGTGGGGGCGAGGCGCCAGTCGAGCCGCGTGCCGAGCGTGTAGCGGTGCTCATACACCGGGAAGACGTTGTACTGGTAGGTCGTGAGGTAGGGATTATCGACGGTGGCCTTGAGCGGGTTGGTGGCGGCCGTGCTGGTGTTGAAGGAGCGGTTGATGCGGCGGGCGACGCCGTATTGGTCGTTCTTCACGGCGTTCACCGAGAAGCCGAAGTCCTTGGAGACCGGCACCGTGTACGCGAAATCGAAGTCGGGCTGGTAGTGGAAGACCCGCTTCTGGTCATCGCCGGCGGCCCCTCCGGGCTGCTTGCTGAAGGCGAGGTCGCGGGAGTTGCGGTTGATATACGCCTTGAAGCGGAGTTCAGGCCGGCTGGCCTCGAAGGCGGTGCGGCTGACCATGTTGATGGAGCCGCCGAGGCTGGCGGCGGACATTTCGGGCGTGGGCACCTTGTAGATCTCCACCCGGGAGGCGTTGTTGAGGGACAACGCCTGCATCGACGTGTTGCGCGTGGGTCCGGCGGCGCCGGCCGCGTTCACCTCGTCGCCGTCGAGGGAGATGTTGGTGTAGTTGGAGGGTAGCCCGCGCAGGCCGATCAGCCCGGCGTTCATCTGGTCCGTCACGACATCGACCCCGGGCAGGTATTTCACGAACTCCGCGAGGTTGTTCTGGATGATGTCGCCCATCGCGTCCGTATGGAGCACCGTCTTGATGTTGCCGGCGAAACGCTGCTCGTTGATGGCGATCGAGGCGGCGTTGGTGTCGCGCGCCGATCCGACCACGAACGCATCGAGCCGCACGGCCCCCGGAGAGGCGGCACCGGCGGCGCCGCCGAGCGGCTCCAAAATGAAATCCCGCCGCACCGTCGTGCCCGGGGTGACTTGCACCGAGGTGTTCTGCGGGACAAGGCCGGTGAAGAAGACGCCGAGGGTGACCTCGCCCGCGGGGAGGCCGGGGAGCCGGAATTCGCCGAAGGCGTCGGTGAAGGCCTCGCGGCTGGTGCCGGCGACCGTGATGCGGGCATTCTCGAGGGCGGCCCCGCCGATGCTGTTCTGCACCCGGCCGGTCAGCGTGCCCGTGACAGGCGTCTGGGCCTGGACGGCGCCCGCGAGGAGCAGGAGCGGAAGGAACCAGCGGACGAGCCGGAGCGGGGGAAACGCGGGGCAAGGGTGCATCCGCGCAGCAGAGACCGCGGACAAACGTTGAGCAACACCGGGAGCGGGCCCGGCCAAACTGGAAAACCCTCCGCGCGGCGTCAGCGCCGCGTTTTTCCCTGCACGTAAAGCGCCTCCACCTTCGCGCGCGCCCAAGGGGTCCGCCGGAGGAAGACGAGGCTGGAGTTAAGGCTCGGGTCGAAGCGGAAGCAGCGGATGTCCACCCGCTCGGCCAGCCAGGCCCAGCCGTGCTCCGCCACCAGCTCGCTCAGGAGCTGCTTGAGGGTCACGCCGTGCAACGGGTCCTTGTAAGCAGGGGAATCCACGGGCTCCAACCTCGGGTGCGCGCGGGGCGAGGCAAGCGCGGAGGCGTGCGGCCGGCCGCGGGCCTGCGGTTGACCCGTGGCGGCGCGGAAGCGAGTCTAGCCAGATGTCCCACGCGCCGGATTCCGCTTTTGATCCCGTTGAGGAGGTGATCGCCGAGATCGCGGCGGGTCGCCTGGTCATCGTCACGGACGACGAGGACCGGGAGAACGAGGGTGACCTGATTATGGCGGCGGCCAAGGCCACGCCCGAGGCCATCAATATGATGATCCGCCACTGCAGCGGCATCGTGTGTGTGCCGATGCTCGAGCCGCAGCTGCGCCGGCTCGGCCTCGGCCCGATGGTCGCGCGCAACCGGGAGGTGCAGCGCACCGACTTTACGGTCAGCGTCGATGCGGCGCAGGGGATCGGCACGGGGATCAGCGCCGCCGACCGGACGACGACGATCCGCCTCCTCGCGGACCCGGCCACCACGCCGGAGCAGTTGGTGCAGCCCGGGCACGTCTTCCCCCTGCGGGCGCGGCCGGGCGGGGTGCTGCAGCGCGCGGGCCATACCGAGGCGGCAGTCGACTTGGCGGTGCTGGCCGGGTTGCCGCCGGCCGGCGTGATCTGCGAGCTGGTCAACGATGACGGCACGGTGCAGCGGCTGCCGCAGCTGATTGAGTTCAAGCGCCGGTTCGGGCTGAAGATGACCTCGATCGAGCAGCTCATCGAGTACCGCACGGCGCGCGAGAAGCACGTGCAGGAGATCGGCCGGCACGAGATCGCGACGCGGTTTGGCCCCTTCGCGGTGCACGTCTTCCGCAGCGAGCTCGACGGCCGGCATCACTTCGCGCTGGTGAAGGGCACGCTGGGGCCCGGTCCGACGCTGGTGCGGGTGCACCGGGAGAACGTGCTGCAGGACCTGCTGCAGGGGGAGATGGAGCCGGGCCGGCCCGGCATTCCCGCCGCGCTGGAGCGCATCGCGCGCGAGGGGTCCGGCGTGCTGCTGGTCCTCTCCCGGACCAACGACGGCGCGCAGCTGTGCGACACGATCCGGGGTGAGGCTGCCCCGCCCTCCGCCCGTACGATGCTCCGTGAGTATGGTATCGGGGCGCAGATCCTTCACGGGTTGGGCCTGCGTGAGATCCGACTGCTGGCCGCCTCCGGGCGGAAGCCGATCGCGATCGAGGGCCACGGCCTCTCGATCGTCGAGCACCTGACACTGTAGGCGGGGCGCGCCCCAGCCGGTGCTGGCGCGAGGGAGAGGAGGTGCCTTCGTCCGCACTGACCGGGGCGACGCGCCCCAGCTACATCAGACCGAGTGGGTCTGGGGCGGGCACCCTCCCGCCCCTCGAACACCATCAGCGCGGCAGGGCGAAGGCCACGTAGGCGTCGCCGGGACCGGAAGGTCCGCCCACGCGGCCGCCGCCTGTTGCCGTGATCACCACATATTGGCGGCCACCGACCGCGTAAACGGCCGGCGCCGCGGTGCCCGCGTGCGGCAGCTTGGCCGACCAGAGCTCCTCGCCGGTGTCTGCATCAAACGCCCGCAGTTTCTCGTCCTCCGTGCCCGCCACAAACACCAGCCCACCCGCGGTTACGGTCGCCCCGCCGAGGTTGTGCGTCCCGGTCTTGGGCACGCCCGCGCGCGTGAGCGCCGGCAACTCGCCCAGCGGGACCCGCCAGAGGATCCGGCCGGTGCTCAGGTCGTAACAGTTCAGCAGCCCCCAGGGCGGCTTGATGCCCGGGTAGCCCTCGTGGTCGGTCAGGAACTGGAAGCTGTCGAAACTGTACGCGGGCCGCGCCGGATCCTCGTC
>JBILWD010000182.1:0-7576 GCA_044370095.1 Opitutaceae bacterium
ACCAGCTCAACGCGCGCCGTGCCGTCACCGTCACGCGGGCCCTGACGGTCGACACCGCGGACCGCTACCGGATCGTCTTCGAGCTCGAGACGCGGGGAACGTTCGACTTCGACCCGAGCCGCTGCCGTCTGATCGCGCGCGTCGACGGCCGCGAGATCTTCACCGAGGAGGTCGCGTGGTCCGAGCGCCGCTCCCTCCGCCGCGAGGTCGAGTTGGAGTGGGCCGCGGGCCGCCACGAGGTCAGCTTCGAGGTGGTGCCGCTCGAACCTGCCGCCGCGACGCCCGGGGAGTCCCGCCCGCAGAGCGTGCCCGGCGCCACCAGCGTCACCTTGCGCGTCAACACCGTCACCGTCCAGGGTCCGCTCGATCCGCGCCACTGGCTGCCGCCGGAGAACCACGCGCGGTTCTTTCCGGAGGGCCCGGCCCCCGCCGACCCGGCCGCACGCGACCGCTACGCGGGGCGCATTCTGAGCGACTTCGCCCGCCGCGCCTTCCGCCGCCCGGTCGAGCCGGCGCGGGTGGATCAGCTGGTGGCGCTGGCCCGCGCGGTCTACGGCGATCCGGCCCGGACCTTCGAGGAGGGGGTCGGCCGTGCGATGATGGCCGTGCTCGCCTCCCCGCGCTTCCTCTTCCGCGTCGAGGGCGCGGCTGGCCCCGCCACCGGCCGGTCGGTCGCAGTCGACGACCACGCGCTCGCCTCGCGTTTGTCCTATTTCCTGTGGTCCTCGATGCCGGACGCGGAACTGTTCCGCCTCGCGGACGCCGGCACGTTGCGCGCGGACCTGCCGGGGCAGCTCCGCCGGATGCTCGCGGATCCCAAGGCGCAGGCGTTCGTCCGCGACTTCACCGGGCAGTGGCTGCAGGCCCGCGACATCGAGACGATCCCGATCAACGCGCGCGCGGTGCTCGGCCCCGACGCCCCGCGCAACCGCGACGGGCGGGTCGAGTTCGACGGCCCTTTCCGCCGCCTGATGCGCGCCGAGACCGAGGCCTACTTCGCTTACCTGCTGCGTGAGGACCGCGACCTGGTCGAGGTGGTCGACTCCGACTACGCGTTCCTGAACGAGAAACTCGCCACCCACTACGGCGTGCCGGGGGTCGCCGGAGACGAGCTTCGCCGCGTGGCGCTCCCGGCCGGCAGTCCTCGCGGCGGCGTGCTCACGCAGGGCACGGTGCTGGCGGTGACCTCTAACCCCACGCGCACCTCCCCGGTAAAGCGCGGGCTCTTCGTGCTCGAGAACATCCTCGGCACGCCGCCGCCGCCGGCCCCGCCCGACGTCCCCGAGCTCGAGGAGGCGCGCAAGCAGTTTGCCGGCCGGGAACCGAAACTCAGCGAGATGCTCGCGGCCCACCGCGGCAACCCGCTGTGCCACTCGTGCCACTCGCGGATGGACCCGCTCGGGCTCGCCTTCGAGAACTTCAACGCCCTCGGGGGCTGGCGCGACACCGAGGCCCGCCAGCCGATCGACTCCGCGGGCCAGCTCGCCACCGGGGAGCGCTTCACGGACCTCGCCGACCTCAAGCGCGTGCTCGCCCGCGACCGCCGGGCTGACGTCTACCGCTGCCTCGCCGAGAAGGTGTTCACCTACGCCCTCGGCCGCGCCGCTGCGCCCGGCGACGCCCACACCCTCGACGCGATCACCGAGCGCCTGCTCGCCCGCGGCGGTCGCGCCACCGAGCTCCTCCTCGGCGTCATCGAGTCCCCCGCCTTCCAGCGGCGCCGCACCCCGCTCCCCGGCGCCACCCTCACCCGCGCAGACCCTACTCGGGAGTAGACGCCGCGCCCTTTCCCGTTAGGGTTTCCCCCAGCCTCAACCCCGTTCCCCGATGCTCCCCCTCCACACCTCCCGTCTGGGCCGCGCCCTTGCTGGTCGCGAGGGCCTCACCCGCCGCCAGTTCCTCCGCGGGGTCGGGGCCTCGATCGCCCTCCCGGCCTTTTCCTCCACGCTTTCCGCCGCGCCGGCCGGCACCGGCGCGGTGACCTCCACCGGCGCCCCCCTGCGCCTCGCCTTCGTCTACTTCCCCAACGGCGCGCACCAAGACAACTGGTGGCCGACGGGGGAGGGCAGCGCCTTCACCCTCGGCCGTACGATGGAGCCCCTCGCTCCCCTGCGCTCCTCGCTGCAGGTGCTCGGCGGGCTCGACCACAAAAACGCCACCGCGGGCAACGACGGGGCCGGCGACCACGCGCGCGCCAACGCGACCTTCCTCACCGGCGCCCGCGCCCGGAAGACCGATAGCACCGACATCCGCGTCGGTATCTCCGTGGATCAGGTGGTCGCCCAGCGCGTCGGGCACCTCACCCGGCTCCCCTCCCTCGAACTTTCCTGCGACGCCGTGCGCAAGTCCGGCCGCTGCGATTCCGGCTACTCCTGCGCCTACCAGTACAACCTCTCCTGGGCCTCCGACAGCCTCCCGATGACCCCCGAGCCGAACCCGCGGCTTGTCTTTGAACGGCTCTTCGGCGCCGGCGGCCCCGCGGAGCGCCAGCGCAATTTCCAGGCGCGGCAGCAGACCCAGAAATCGCTCCTCGACTTCGTCCTCGACGACGCCCGCTCGCTCCAGCGTGACCTCGGGCGCGGCGACCGCGAGAAGCTCGACGAGTACCTCACCGGCCTCCGCGCGATCGAGCAGCGCATCGAGCGCTCCGAGCGCTTCGGGGAACTGCCCCGCGCGGACCGCGACACCCCGTCTGGCATCCCCGCCAACTTCGGGGACCATATGGACTTGATGTACGACCTGCTGGCGATGGCGTTCGAGACGGACTCGACCCGCGTCGCCACGCTGCTGCTGGCCGGGGACGGCAGCAACCGGGCGTTCCCGCAGATCGGCATCCCCGAGGGCCACCACTACTGCTCCCACCACCGCAACGATGCCGAGCTGATGGACAAGATCGCGCGCATCGACCAGTACTATATGGAGCGCTTCGCCCGGTTCCTCACTCGCCTGGAGTCCAAGCGCGACGTCGACGGCCGCTCGATCCTGCACAACTCGATGATCGTCTACGGGTGCGGCAACGCCGACGGCAACCGCCACACGCACCACAACCTCCCGATCCTCCTCGCGGGCGGCGGCGGCGGCACGCTCCAGCCCGGCCGCTTCCGCCAACTGGGCGGGGTCCCGATGAGCAACCTGTTCCTCAGCCTCTCCGACCGGATGGGGGTCGATGGCGTCGCCCGCATCGGCGACTCCTCCGGCCGCCTGCCCTCCGTCTGAACCGGGGCCTTCCGCCGGGGCTGCCCCGCCCCCGGCGCGCGTCGTTCCGCCGCGCCGTCCAATGCACCTCCCGCCGGTCGCCCGCCTCCTCGCCGGTCTCGCCGGGACTTGCGTGCTCGGCGCCGCCCCAGCGCCCGCGCCGCCCCTCGGGCCGTACGAGAGTCGCATGCTCCGGCTCACGGAGTTGCTCGACACCCGCCTGCCCGGGATTCTCGGCGTGGATGGGGTGTTGCTACGCCTGCAGCCGCGGCTGGGCGATCTCCGCGACCGAGAGTATTTACGCCTCCCCTTCGAGCTCCGGCACGGGATCGCGGAACGCACGGAGCTGGCCCTCGGCCTCACCCCGTTCACCGCGAATCCCTTTCGCCGCGGCCCCGACCACCGCCACGGCCTGGGCGAGGTCCGGCTGGAGGTCCGCCGCGAACTGCGCCTGCCCGCGGGTTCCGCGTGGCGCGCGGATGCCGGCCTCGAGGCGCGCTTCCCGCTGGGTCGCCCGCCGTCCGCGCTCAACGACGGCTTCGCCCACCTTACCCCCAAAGTCGCGCTGAGCCGCCCGTGGCCGGGCTGGCCGGGCGCCCTCGCTTACGCGGAGTTGCGGCACGACTGGGGCCTCCCGTATCCTGCCCGCCCCGCCGAGCGCCGCGCCGCCCGCCGGCGGTGGGATACCACCGCCGCGCTGGGCCTGCTCTACCAGCCCGAGGCGTGGGGCGGTTTCGTGGAACACCACCGGCGCTGGGTAGGGGAGGGCGGGACCTCCTTCGCGGCGCCGGAATCGCGCTTGGGCGTGGTCTGGGCGGTGCCCGTCGCGCGGAGCCGGGCGTGGGGTTTGCCCGGGATTTGGCGGGCCGAGGTGGCCTACCGCCGCGTACACCTCTTGCGCCCCGGGTCGGAATTCGCGAGCGGCCTCGTGACGCGCGTGCGCTGGAACCTCGGGCTCCGGTCGCCGCCCTTCACGGCCCCGGTTTCCCCGGCGGCACCTCGGTCGCCTCGATCTCGATGATCTCGCCCGTGGTGCCCGGCCGCGGCGGGAAGCGCGTGGCCACCGCGGGGCGGCGGCGGGCCCCGCGAATCCGCAGGTACACATAAGTCGCTAGCCCGGCCACCGCCAAGCCGGCCGCCACGACGAGGCCAACGGTCAGGGCGATCGCCGCCAGCGCCACGCCGAGGAGGATCTTCACCAGTCGCATTTGCCCAGCAAACCCGGACCGGGCCCGGTTGCAACTGACTGCGTCCGGCTCAGCTCAACGCCGGGGCGGCGCCGCCTCCACCGCCCGCACCGTGCCGGCGCCATCCGTCTCGAAGGAAAAATCCAGCCGGGCCCCTGCCGCCAGGGGCGCCGCACTGCCCCCGCCGCGCTCAAACTCTCCCGTGCCCTCCGTGACCTCCACGCCGCACCAGCCGAGGCCCGCCGCGGTGAGGCGCACCTGCAGCCGCGCGGCGCCGCCGGTCAGCCGCAGCGTCCCCGCCGGCGTCACCACCGCCAGAGACGAGCCCTGCGCGGCACGCAGTGGCTTCACCTGCAGGCGGAGGTCGCCCGCTCCCAGCCGCAGGCGGGTCTGCGAGACGCTGGGTTCCTGCGGTAACGCCGCCACCTTGGTGCCGGCCGGGAACGGCGCCTGGAGCAGTTCCTCGAGCGTGAGCTCAGACTCCGGCCCTAACTCGAGGCGGGTCCCGTTCGACAGGGCCAGGGTCAGCAGGGCGCGCCGGTCCGTGCGCACGGTGGCGTCCGCGGGCACGCGCTCCTCCGCCCGCAACGGCCGGCGCTGGGCCCCCACGGCGGCGGTCGCCTCGCCCAGCAGCTTCTCCACCACGCACTGCCCGGGCCGGGAGAGCACGGCCTCGGCGGATCCGGCCGGACGCGCGGCCAGCAGCCCGGCGCACCCGGCGAGGAGGATCCGAAAGGGGACGGCGGCGACCACACACGGCGGGTGCCGGGGAAGCGGCGGGTCGGCAAGCCTCTTCCGCGGCGTTCGCCCCGGCTTGCCAGCCGCTGTTTTCCACGTTGGCTCTGGCCCATGCTTTCGCGGCACGCTTTCCCCGGCGTTTTCCTGCTGTCCGCTGCCCTCCTCGGGGCCGTGCACCCGCATACCGGACGCCTCGAGGACCTCCGCGCGTTCGCGGCCGCCCCCACGCCTGGCGGCCCCCAGCCCGGCGCGCTGATCCCGAACTTCCGGCTCACCGACCACCAGGGGGTTACGCGCGAACTGTTCTATGAATCGACGGCGCGGGCCGTCGTTCTGGTCTTCACCGCCCGCGGCTCGGCCCGGGCCCTCGCCACCGCCGCGGCGCTGCGGGACCTCCGCGCCCGGTTCCCCGCCGCCGAGGTCGTGATCTGGCAGGTGGATTCCACCGCCGGCGCCGACCCCGCCGCCCTGGCGGCCGAACAGACCCTCTTCAACAACAGCACCCCCGTCCTGCGCGACGAGGCCCAGTTGCTCGCCGCCGAGTTCGGGGTCACGCGGGAACTGGAGACCTTCGTCGTTACCGCCGGTCCCGGCGCGACGCTCCTGTATCGCGGGCCCCTCGATGACGCGCCGCCCGGCACCCTGCAGGCGCCCGGGCGCCGCTGGGCCGCCGAGGCAGTCGCCGCCCACTTGGCCGGCCGGCGCCCCGAGCCCGCCGCCGTGGGAATGCCCGCCGCCGCGCCCCGCCTCGCCCTGCCGGCCGCCCCCGACATCGATTTCAGCACGGCCGTGGCTCCGATCGTCGTGCGCCGGTGCGTCTCCTGCCACGTGCCCGACGGCATCGCGCCGCACGCCTACACCCGCCACGCCGACCTCGCATCCCGGGCGGACGCGATCCGCGGCACGCTGCTCACGCGCCGGATGGCGCCCTGGCACGCCGATTCCGCACACGGGGCGTGGTCCAACGACGTCGCGCTCTCTCCCCTCGAGTCCTCGACCCTCCATGCGTGGGCCAAAGCCGGCGCGCCGCGCGGTACCGGCCCCGATCCACTGGCCACGGTCAGCCCGGCTGCGGCGGGCGGGTGGGAATTGGGCCCGCCCGACCTGATCCTCAGCATTCCGACCCAGTCGATTCCGGCCGGCGGGACCGTCGATTACGTTTACGCCACCGTGAACCTGCCCTTCGCCGAGGAGCGTTGGGTGCGCGCCGCGGTCGTCCAGCCGGGGAACCCGCGGGTCGTCCATCACGCGCTGGTGTTCGAAGGCACGCTCTTTGATGTCCTCGCCGCCGCCGGCGGGCAGGGGGGCTTCTTCACCGGTTTCGTGCCGGGCGTGGGGCAGCAGGCTTTCCCGGCCGGCACGGGCAAGCGCCTGCGGCCCGGCTCGGCCCTCACGTTCCAAATGCACTACACGCCGACCGGGCGCCCGGAGACGGATGCGACCCGGATCGGCCTCTACTTCGCCTCCGCTCCGCCCGCCCGCGAACTGCAGACGCGTTCCGCCTACGCCTGGATCTTTCCGGTCAACACGATCTCCATCCCCCCGCGGGTCCGGGAGTACCCCCGCGAGGCCACCTTCACGCCCTCGGCGACCCGCGACGTCCTGCTCTACGAGCTCAACCCGCACATGCACTACCGGGGGAAGACGTTCCGGTTCGAGGCCCTGCATCCGGACGGCACGGTGGAGACGCTGCTGAACGTCCCGCAGTACGATTTCAACTGGCAGACCAATTACCGCTTCACCGAACCGCGGCGGCTGCCCGCCGGCACGACGATCCGCGCCCGCGGCTCCTTCGACAACTCGGCGCAGAATCCCTTCAACCCCGATCCGAACCAGCTGGTCCGCGGTGGCGACCAGACGTGGGACGAGATGTTCATCGGCTACATCAACTACGCCGAGCTCCCGGAACGCTCCGCGGCGCGCGCTCCCGTGCCCGGGCCGAATCGTTTTGCTCGCGCCCAAGTAGGGCAGCCGTTCCGGCTGACCCTGCCCGCTCCGGGCGCCGGAGTGACGGTCGAGGCCCGCGGCCTGCCCGAAGGGGTCGCGCTCGCGGATGGCGTCCTTGCCGGCACCCCGCGCCGCGCCGGCCGCCACGAGGTCGAACTCCGCCTGCGCCACCCCGCCGGCGAGGCCCGGCAGCTCATTGACCTCGCGGTGCTGCCCCCGGCCACCGCGCCGGAGTTCACTCGGCAGCCCCGCAGCGTCCGCGCCACGCCCGGTTCCACGGTCACCTTCTCCGCGGCCGTCGCCGCCACCCCGGCCGCAACCTACGCGTGGTACGTCCGCGGCGGCGAGTTCTGCACCACCGAGGGACCCGAACTTACGCTGCCCAACGTCGGCCCCGCGCACGCTGGAGACTGGGTCTGCGTCGCCACCAACGCCGCCGGCCACACCGCGAGCGCCCCCGCCACCCTCACGCTCAACTTCGGTGCGCTGGTGAACCTTTCCGCCCGCGC
>JBILWD010000183.1:0-7531 GCA_044370095.1 Opitutaceae bacterium
CTCCAGCTCCACCGTCACCGCCCGCCCCTCCCGGTCGTGCTCCGCTGAGCCGATGCCGAGGGCGACGGACAAGGGCGGCCGGCGCGTGAGGACGGCCGTGCCGCTGTAACCCTTCTTCTCGGCGGCGTTCCAGACGACCTCGTAGCCGGCGGGCCACTCGACGTGCTGGACGTCGCCCGCCACGGCCTTGACCTCTTGGAGGCAGATGACGTCGGCCCGCGCGGCCTGCATCCAATCGAGCAGGCCCTTACCGAGGGCGGCGCGCACGCCGTTCACGTTCCAGGAGAGGAGCTTCATCGCGTTCAACCTAGAGGCGGCGGGCGGCGGTCCGGCAACCCGTTTCCATCCCAGCACGCCACAAGCCGGTATTGCCAGCGGCGGCGGCGCCGCAAAGCTCCGCGGCCGCCCGTGAGCTCCGCCTTCACCCACCTGCCGCTCGGCCAGCGCATCCCCGACCGTCCCCACGCGGTATCGTGCAGCCTGCCGACGATGCGTGACGTGCGCGGCTACGAGGAGAAGGACCCGGCCACGTTGAGCCAGCTCACGTCGGGCTACCCACGCTTTGTCGTGCACCCGTGGCTCCGGCTGCTCGCCGCCCACCTCGGGATGGTCGATCCAGCCATCGGGCCGGACCGGACCCTGTGGTTAGTCTCCTCGGCCCGGATGGCCCGGGACTTGGCCGCACACCTCGGGGCCGGCGACGACGCCCGCTGCTGCGCCCACGACGGCATCCACGGGGTCCACCATCGCCCCGACCCTGACCTTTTCCGCGCGGCGAAGCTCTACCTGCAGCACGTGGGTGGCTTCCTCTCCTCACGCGCGGCGGAGGAACGGTTGGTCCGCCTCGGGCATCTGCCCGCCGTGGAAGCCGAGGAACTGTTCCCCGGCGACGCCCTCGACGAAGTGCGCCGCCAACTCCGAGCTGCCCTGCCCGGCGCGGCGGACGCCGACCTGCTCCCCGCCACTTGTGGGATGAACGCGGTCTGGGCCGCGTTCCGCGCCGTGTCCGCCCTGCAGGCCACGCGGGGCCGCACGGTCTGGCTCCAGCTCGGGTGGCTGTACCTCGACACCATCGCGCTGCTCCGGAAGTTCACCGGCGGACCGGCGAATTACCTCTCCCTGCCCGACGTTCTCGACCGCGGCGGGCTCGAACGGCTGTTCGCCACCCACGGCTCCCGCCTCGCCGGGGTGATGGTCGAGGTGCCGACCAACCCTCTCATCCAGACGCCCGACCTGCCCGCGCTTGCCGAACTCTGCCGCCGGCACGGCGTCCGGCTGGTCGCGGATCCCTCGCTGGCCTCGGTCTTCAGCCTCGACGTCCTCCCGCACGCGGACCTCGTCGTCACCAGCCTGACCAAGTACGCCGCCGGCGAGGGCGACCTCGTCGCGGGCCTGGTGGCGGTGAACCCGGCAGGGCCGGACGCCGCAGAGTTGCGCGCGCGGGTCGCCGCCGCCCTGGAGCCGGTGCACCCGCGCGACCTCGCGCGCCTCGCCGCCCAGATCGGCCACGCCCCGGAACTCGTGCGGCGGATCGAGGCGAACACGGGGGCGGTGGCGGCGTTCCTGCGCGGCCACCCGGCGGTGCGGGACGTGTTTTGGGCGCTGCAGGAAGGGTCGGCTGAGAACTACCGCCGCCTCGCCCGCGGGGCCACGGCGACGGGCGGGATGATCACCTTTACCCTCCGCCGCGCGGGCGCGCTGGAACCGTTCTACGACGCCCTCCGCCTGCCCAAGGGCCCGAGCTTCGGGATGCGGACCACGCTGATCTGCCCGTTTCTCTACCTCGCGCACTACGACCTCGTGACGACCCCCGCGGGCCGGGCCGAGCTCGCCGCCGCCGGCCTCGACCCCGACCTGCTCCGCCTCTGTTGCGGCACCGAGCCGGCGGCGGACCTCATCGATTCCCTCCGCGAGGCGCTCGACCTCGTCGCCTGAGCCCGTGACGCCCTCCTGTCAGCTCCCCGTGAAGGTGATCCCGAACGCGCCGCGGACGGCGGTCGCCGGCTGGCTCGGCGACGCCCTCAAGGTGCGCATCCAGGGCCTCGACCTCGCCACCGTCCGCCAACGCCTCGCCGCGGCCGAAAACCCTTGAAGCCCGGTTGCACCTGAGCCCGCCCGGGCTTTCATCCCCCCTTCCGCTATGCGCCTCCTCCGCCCCGCTCTGCCCTGCCTCGCCGCGGCCCTGTTCGCCGCCTCCCCCGCCTTTGCCCAACCGATCACGGGGAGCGCAGGAGGCGGCGGCGCCCCCGGCGGCCGGCCCGCGGCAGCCCGCATTGGCCTCACCGTCGACGCGGCCTTCACGGGGCGCGTCGACTTCACGGCCGCGGGCGTGGCCGCCGGCGATATGGCCGTCACCCAGACCGGGGCGAAGCTCTCGCTCCCACTGCCCCCGTTGGGGGGCGGCTGGTTCCCGCTGCTGAGCCTACGCTACCGGCACCACGATCTCGAGACCGCGGCGGGCACGCCCCTGCCGCAACACTTCCAAGGGCTGAGCGCCAGCCTAGGGGTATTCGGGAACCTGAGCCCGGACTGGTCCCTATTCGCCAGCGTGAGCCCGGGCGTCGCCAACGCGGGCAGCGGCTTCACCTCGAAGGGGATGAGCGTGGGCGTGATCGCGGTGGCGAGCCGCAAGTTTGGGAACGATTTCAGCGCGGGCTTCGGTTTCGTGTTCGACTCGCTGGCCCGGGGTACGGGCCGGCTGATGCCGGTGGCGACGTTCGACTGGAGCCCGGAGCCGGGCTGGAAGGTGTGGGTCGGCTACCCGCGCACCGGCGTCTCCTGGGAGCCGAGCCAAGCGCTCAAGGCGGAGTTCGTGGCCGAGGCGGACTTCGGGTCGTTCTACGTGACGGAGGATCCGCGGACGCCGCGGCCCGGCCAGGTGCGGCTGGACCGGACGCGCCTCGAGTACCGGGCGGTGCGGGTGGGCCCGGCGATCACCTGGAAACCGGATCCCCTCGTGAGTCTGCGTCTGGCCGCGGGCGTGGTGCCGATGGTGCGGGCCGAGTACGAGGCGCGGAACTACGACTTGCGTTCGGAGAACGCGACCGGCTTCGCCAGCTTCGAGCTCGACTGGCGCTTCTGAGCGCCGGTTCCCGCCGGGGGCCGGGCCGCGCCACGCGCGATTTCTGCTGTTGCCCAGCGCCGAGCCCGCGGGCGAAATGCGCCCGGACGCCCGTCGGCGTCCAGCTTTTCCCCGATGAACGTCTACCTTGTCGCCAGCGGTGACCTCCGGCAATCCGCCAACGAGGTGTGCTGGCCCGCCCAGCACGCACTCGAGCAGGCCCTCGGCGCCGTCCTCGCCAAACACGGCGCGCGCCTCGTCCGCGCCCACCCCTACGACCCCAAGCGCCGCCACGGTTTCATCGCCTCGCAGAAGGAGGGGATGGAGGTGTTCGCCCGCCTCGACCCCACCGCCCCGCTCATCGTCGCCGAGGCCGTCTGGCAGTACTCGCACCACGTGCTCGCCGGGCTGGTGAGCCACCGCGGCCCCATTCTGACCGTCGCGAACTGGAGCGGCACCTGGCCGGGCCTCGTGGGGATGCTGAACCTCAACGGCTCGCTCACCAAGGCGGGCGTCCGGTATTCAACGCTCTGGAGCGAGCGGTTCGAAGACGACTTCTTCCTCCGCGGCCTGCGCCAGTGGCTCCGCACCGGGCGCGTCCGCCACGCCACCCCGCACGTGCGGCCGTTCGCGCGGGCGAAGGTTCCAGCTAAGGCCACCGCACTCGCCCGGCGCCTCGCGGCCGAGTTGCGCACGCGCAAGGCCATCCTCGGGGTCTTCGACGAGGGCTGTATGGGGATGTACAACGCCATCATCCCGGACGAACTGCTGTTCCCGCTTGGCGTGTACAAGGAGCGCCTCTCGCAGTCCGCCCTCTACGCCGCGGCCCAGCTTGTCTCCGAGGAGGAGGCGCGCGCGGCGTTCGCCTGGCTCCAGCGCAAGGGGATGAAGTTCCACCTCGGTCAGGACGAGGCCACCGAGCTGACGGAGAACCAGGTGCTCTGGCAGTGCCGGACCTACATCGCCGCCGCGCGGCTGGGCGATGAGTTCGGGTGCGACGCGATCGGCATCCAGTACCAGCAGGGGTTGAAGGACCTCCTGCCCGCCAGCGACCTCGCGGAAGGCCTGCTCAACAACGCCGACCGCCCCCCGGTGCGCAACGCCGCCGGCCGCGTTATCCGCCCCGGGCAGCCGCTCACCCACTTCAACGAAGTCGACGAATGCGCGGGTCTCGACGGCCTGTTCACGCAGCGCGTCCACGCGGCGCTCGGCCAACCGGTCGAGAACACGCTGCACGACCTGCGTTGGGGCGACGTGGACCGCAGCGGCACGGTGCCCGACTACGTCTGGGTGTTCCTCATCTCGGGCGCCGCCCCGCCGGCGCACCATATCGGCGGCTATCGCGGGACCGACTCGCTCCGCCAGCCCCCGATGTACTTCCGCCTCGGCGGCGGCACGGTCCGCGGCATCGCTCGCCCCGGGGAGATCGTCTGGAGCCGCATCTTCGTCGCCGGCGGCCGCCTCCAGATGGACCTGGGCCGCGCGCGCGTCGTCACCCTCCCCCGCGAGGAAACCGAGCGCCGCTGGCGCGAGACCACGTCGCAGTGGCCGATCATGCACGCCGTGACCTACGGGGTGACGCGCGACCAGATGATGGCCCGCCACCAGGCCAACCATTTGCAGGTAGCTTACGCCAACGACGCCCGCGCCGCCGACCTCGCCCTCTACGCCAAGGCCGCGCTCGCGGCGGAGCTGGGCATCCGGGTGTCCTTCTGCGGCACCAAGGCGGACGGCTCCGCCTTCTAGCCCTCCCGGGCGCCCGCCCGGGGGCCTCCGCGCCCCGTGAGACTGTCCGTTGCCGCCGCCGAGCTGGCCCGCCTCCTCCGGCCGGCCACCCGCTCGCATTGGGACTGGCTGACGCCGGCCGCGCTGCTGGCGCTAGGCGCGGTCGGGGTGGCGTTCATCTATTCGGCCCAGCACTCGATCCCCCAGGCCGCGACGGCGTCCTGGCTGCGGCAGGACTGGTTCAAACAAATGCTATTCCTGGGTTTGGGCGCCGGGGTGTACTTGGTGGTCTCGCTCATCGATTACCGCTTCTGGCTGCGGGTGGCCCACGGGTTCTACCTGCTCTGCCTCGTGCCGCTCGTGATCGTGCTCATCCCGGGCATCTCGGGCGAGGCGGCATCGCGCTGGGGCGCCCAGCGATGGATCCCGCTGGGCCCGTTCTCGTTCCAACCGTCGGAAACCGCCAAGGTGGCGGTGCTCCTGATTGTCGCCGGCGTGCTCACGCGCTCGCGAATCGGCACCGTGACGGAGTCGCTCGGGGCGCTGGGGAAATTGGCCCTTGCGGTGGGTCTGCCGATGATCCTTATCCTGCTACAGCCGGACTTGAAGTCGGCGATTGTGCTGCCCCCGATGGTGTTCTCGATGCTTTACGTCTCCCGTCTGTCCCCGCGCTTCTTCGCGGGGGCGCTGGGGGCGTTTTTGCTCCTCGTCGGGGCGGTGGCGTGGGACACCAGCCGGTACGTCGCCTATATGGAGGCGAACGGGAAGTCCTTCTCGCGGGACAAGGGCGCGTTCGAGGACTCGACCTGGGTTCGCCTGCCGCTGCACGACTACCAGCGCAACCGACTCCTGAGCTTCATCAACCCGGACAAGTACGACCCGAACGGCATCGGCTGGAACCAGCGGCAATCGCTGATTTCGGTCGGCAGCGGGGGGCTGGCGGGGAAGGGCTGGACGGAGGGGACGCAGGCCCAGCTGGGCTACCTGCCGCGCTCCGTCGCGCACAACGATTTCATCTTCGCGGTCATCGCGGAGGAAAAAGGATTTCTGGGAAGCCTCACGGTCCTGGGCCTGTTTGGGATAGTGTTGTTCAACGGCATACGCATCGCCGATTCCGCAAGGGACCGGCTGGGGACGCTGCTCGCCATCGGCGTGACGGCGCTCTTCGCAGTGCACGTGTTCGTGAACATCGCCATGACCATCGGGCTGGTGCCCATCACGGGCATACCGCTTCCCTTCATCAGCTACGGTGGCTCCTTTGTGCTTAGTTGCTGCATGCTGCAAGGACTGGTCCAGAGCGTCTGGCGCTTCCGGAGGGAGTTCGCATGAACCACCCGCCCCGCGCCAACGACCGCCCTGCCGGAATCTCCTGCGCCGCAACCACCGCACCCGGGGGGCCGCCGCCAACACAGAAAGACACCCCCCATGAGCGAACAAACGTCCCGCGACGCCGCACCTGACGCCGCCCACCAATACGACGAGGAGCTGGCCAACCCGCCGGCCACCCCCGAGGTCCAGCCCGTCAGCCCCGAGGAACTGAAAGCCGGCGCCGCCGAGCGCTCCCGCCAGCGCCCCCTGCTCCAAAAGATCCTCGCTGTCTTCCAGAAGGAACGCGGCGCTTACCGCGAGCTGATCATCAATTCCGAGCCGCTCGAGAAGCGCGTCGCCCTCCTGGTCGACGGCCGCCTCGAGAAGTTCGAAATCGAGCGCGAATCCGACCATCGGATGGTTGGCGCCATCTACAAAGGCCGGGTCAAGAACCTCGACCCCGGCCTCAAGGCCGCCTTCGTCGACATCGGGTTCACCAAGAACGCGTTCCTCCACTACTGGGATATGCTCCCGGCGGCCACCGACTCCTCGGTCGAGGTCGTCCGCGTCAACCGCCGCAAGAACGCCCCCGAGCGCTCCGCCGAGCCGACGGTCAAGGACATCCCCAGCCTCTACCCCCCGGGCAGCGAGATCGTCATCCAAGTCACCAAGGGCCCCATCGGCACCAAGGGGCCGCGCACGACCACTAACCTGTCGATCCCCGGGCGTTACCTGATTTTGACGCCGTTCAGCGACGGCTGCGGCATCTCGCGCAAGATCGAGGACCCGCACGAGCGCAAGCGGCTCAAGGGGCTCATCAACGAGCTGACCCTGCCGGAGGGCGTGGGTGTGATCGTCCGCACCGCCGGCGAGGGCAAGAAGGCCCGCTACTTCGTCCGCGACCTGCACCTGCTGCTCAAGACCTGGGAGGAGATCCAGGCCAAGATGAAGTCGGACCGCGCCCCGGCCTGCCTCTATATGGAGCCGGACCTGGTGGAGCGCACCGTCCGCGACTTCCTCACCGAAGAAGTGGACCGCGTGCTGGTCGACCGCCCCGAGGACCACGAGCGCACCCAGAAGCTGGTCGGCCAGATCTCGAAGCGCAGCGCGGGCAAGATCGCCCTCTACAAGGACAGCATCCCGATCTTCGAGCGCTTCAACATCGAGCGCCAGATCGAGCAGACCGGCCAGCGCAAGGTTCCGCTGCCCAGCGGCGGCGAAATCATCATCGACGAAACCGAGGCGCTCATCGCGATCGACGTTAACACCGGCTCCCACAAGAACCGCGGCGGCGACGAGAAGAACGTGATTTACGCGGTGAACCTGGAGGCCGCGGTCGAGGCCGCCCGCCAGATCCGCCTGCGCAACCTCGGCGGCCTGATCATCATCGACTTCATCGACATGAAGGAGCGGCGCCACCGGAACGCCGTGTACGAG
>JBILWD010000184.1:0-7492 GCA_044370095.1 Opitutaceae bacterium
TGGTACGCCTTCTCGGCGGCCTCGAGGAACCGGGCGCGCTGGTCGTCCGCCAGCGCCAGACGGTCCTGCGCTACCAGCAACTGGTCGCCGCTCCCGAGCGGCGCGGGATCCGCCGCGAGCTCGGCTAGGCGCCGCGCCTCACCCCCGCCTCCGGGCAGCGGTAGCAGTACGCGCACGTAGCCCTGAGCCTGCAGGCCGGCAAGGATCTCGGCCCAAGTCAGGGCGGCCGGCCGGACCACTCGGAAGGCGACCACGACGGTGCGGGGAGCGAGCCGGGCGTGCGCGTGGGCCCACACCGCGGGCGGATGATCGTCGCGCACCGGCTCACCTGTCGCCGGATCGATGCAGCCCGCGACCTGGCTGAACCACACCTTGGCGTAGTCCGTGAGCTCGGTCATCGTCCCGACCGTGGAACGGGAGGTGCGGACCGTGTTGGTCTGCTCGATCGCGATCGACGGCCGGATGTTCTCCACCCGGTCCACGCGGGGCGCCGGCAGTAGCTCGAGGAACTGGCGGGTGTACGCGCTAAAGGTCTCGACGTAGCGGCGCTGGCCCTCGGCGTGAAGGGTGTCGAAGACGAGCGAGGACTTGCCCGCGCCGCTGAGGCCCGTGACGACGACGAAGCGGCCCAGGGGCAGGTCGAGGTCGAAACCCTGGAGGTTGTGCTGGCGGACCCCGCGCAGCCGGATGCATTCAGGGGTGGATCGGGAAGTGGGCGCGGAGGCGGGCACGCGCGGAGCAAGCGGGCCGCGCCGCCAAAGGCAATCGCGGCTAAAAATTAGGCGAGCTCAGCCGCCGGCGAGGGTGAGCCGCGCGCCCGCGGCCGTGATCGCCACGGCGACCGCCGGGGCGGGCGGCGTGTCGGTCACGATGTTGATCCGCGGGCCGAACGGCGTGGTGAGGCTCAGCGCCTTCCGGCCGAACTTGGAGGCATCGAGGGCGAAGACGGTCCGTTCCGCGGCCGCGATCATCCGCCGCTGCGTGCTGATCAGGAGCGCGTTATGGTTCCAGACGCCGCGCTCGGTGACGCCCGTGCCGCCGAGGATCGCGAGGTCCGCGTGCACCTGCTCCAGCGCCGCCTCGCAGGCCGGGCCGACGAGCATGCCCTGCCGGGCGAGGATGCTGCCGCCCGTGACGATGGTCTCGCCGGATCCGAACTCGCCGAACAATGCGGCCACGGGCAGCGAGTTCGTGATCACCTGCACCTGTTTCTCGACCAGCAGGCGGGCGACGGCGAAGGTCGTCGAGCCGCCGTCGAGGATCACGGTGGTGCCGGGGGCGACCTGTTCCGCGATGACGCTGGCGATGCGGAACTTGCGGTCCGCCTGGCGCTGGATGCGCGTGAGGAAGTCGTTCTCGCGCGCGAGCGCGTCGCCCTCGACGAGGGACGCGCCCCCGTGGTGGCGCCGGACCACGCCCCGGTCCTCCAGGACGTCGAGGATGCGCCGCACGGTCGAGAGGGAGCCGCCGAAGCGCTGGGCGAGCGAGTGCAGGTCGGCGTACTTGTGCTCGCGCAGGTGGCGCTCGATCAGGTCGGTGCGCTGCTTGTTGGTCATGTTCCGGGGGAGGGGAGCAACCGGGTGAAGAGCTCGAGGTAGGCCGCGACCTGGCGGGCGGGGGAGAAGTTTTCCCGCGCGAACGCCCGCGCCGCCCGGGCGCGTCCGGCGCGGACTTCCGGGCTGGCGGCGAGGCAGTCGCGGACGCGCTCCCGGAACGCCCCGTGATCTCCGCGCGGGATGACCCAGCCGGTCTCGCCCGGGAGGAAGCATTCCCCGATCCCCTGCGCCGCCGCGGCGACCACGGGCAGGCCGTGGGCCTGGGCCTCGATGAGGAAATTGGACAGCGCCTCGCTCCGGGAGGCGTGGACGGCGGCGTCGGCGGCGGCGTAGAGCGGGGAGGGGTCGGCGAGGAAGCCCGGGAAGCGCACCCGGTCGCCGAGCCCCGCCGCCTCCGCGCGGCGCCGGCACGCCTCCAGCGCGGGGCCCTCCCCGGCCAGCCACAGTTCCCACGGCGGCGCGGCGGGCAGTCCGCGGGCGATCTCGATCAGTTCCTGCTGGTTCTTTTCCGGTCGGAACATCGCCACGCACACCAGCACCCGGGCTTCGGGCGGCGTGCCGAGGCGCGCCCGCCACGCCGCGCGGTGCGCGTCCGCCTCCGCCGCGTTCGCCTCCGGCGGGAACACCAGCGAGTTGGGGATCACGGCGATCTTTTCCGCCGCGAGGCCGTGTTGCCCGACGAGGTGGTCGCGCGCCTCGCGGCTGTTGGCGACGACGTGGCGGCTGGCGCGCAGCGTGCGGCGGAACCACGCAGGCAGCGGCTTCCCCGTGCGCATCGTCGCCACCACGGGCGCCAGCGGCGTCAGGCTCCAGCCCAGGCAATTCGCCATCCGCCCCATGAGCAGGATCAGGTCGGGCCGCCGTGCGCGGACTTGCCGCCGTAGTCCCGGGGCGAACCAGTCGAGGCCGAGGTCCCGGGGCTGGAGGGAGGCGCGCTCCACGGCCGGTGAGACGGTTCCCGCCAGCGCGCCCCCGGGGCGAAAGGTGAGCAGGGTGGCCGCGTGGCCCGCCGCGGCAAAGGCGTTGGCGAGGAGGATCGATTGCCGCTCCGTGCCGCCGCTGCGCAGGTGATCCTGGAGGACAAGCAGCCGCATCAGCAGGGCGGGTGAGGTCGGGCGGACATTCGCCGCGCAGGTTGGGCCGTGCGGGGCCTTGAGGCAACCGCGGGTTCGCGCGGCGCGGAGAAAGCGTTTGACGGTTCCCGGGGCCGTCGTGACCGTGCGGGATGGCTGAAACCGTGGACTACGATCTCATCGTCATCGGCGGCGGACCGGCGGGCTACGCCGGTGCGATCCGGGCCGGGCAGCTCGGCAAGAAAGTCGTCTGCATCGAGCAGGAACGGGCCGGCGGCACCTGCCTGAACTGGGGCTGCATCCCGACCAAGGCGCTGCTGAAGAGCGCCGAGCTGTACCGCACGCTGCGGAAGGTGGACGCCTTCGGGCTGAGCGTGGGCGAGGTCGGCTTCGACTTCGCGAAGGTGATGGAACGCTCCCGTGGGGTGGCCGGTCAGATGGCCAAGGGCATCGAGTTCCTGTTCCGCAAGAATAAGGTCGACTACCTCGTCGGCCGCGCGCAGGTCGCGGCGCCGGGAATGGTCGAGCTCACCGAGGGTGAGCACAAGGGCCGCTTCCTGCGCGGCCGGCAGATCCTCCTCGCCACTGGCTGCAAGCCCCGCCGCCTGCCCGACGTGCCCGTCGACGGCGAACGCGTGATGACCTCCCGCGAGGCGCTCGTCCCCCGCGCGCGGCCGCCGGCTTCACTCGTCATCATCGGGGCCGGGGCGATCGGCGTGGAGTTCGCGTATTTTTACAGCGCGTTCGGGACCAAGGTCACGTTGGTCGAACTGCTGCCGCAGCTCGTGCCGGTCGAGGATGAGGAGGTCGGTCGCGGCCTGCAGCGGGCCTTCGAGAAGTCCGGGATCACCGTGCACGTTGGCACCAAGGTCGAGGGCATCGCGGTTGAGAAGGACCAAGTAACGATGAAGCTGGTGCCGGCCGCGGGCGGCGCGGCATCGACGATCGCGGCGGAGAGTCTCCTCGTCGCCGTGGGGGTCGTCCCCAACCTAGAGGGAGCCGTCTCCTCCAAGGTGCGGATCGAGCTCGACCGGGGCTACGTGAAGGTCGACGACCGCTATGAGACCAACGTGAAGGGCATCTATGCGGCCGGAGACATTATCGGACCGCCTTGGCTCGCGCACGTGGCCACCTTCGAGGCGATCCAGGCCGTCAACGCGATGTTCGGTCACGCTCACCAAGGGCGCGTCAAGGTCTTCCCGGGCTGCACTTACTGCCAGCCCCAGATCGCGAGCACGGGGCTGACGGAGAAGGCATGTAAGGAGAAAGGCCTTGCCTACAAGGTGGGCAAGTTCCCGTTCGCCGCCTCCGGCAAGGCCGTAGCGGCGGGAGACGCCGAGGGCTTCGTGAAGGTCATCACCGATACCGCCACCGGCGAGATCCTTGGGGCTCACATCCTCGGCAACGAGGCGCCGGAGCTCATCGCGGAGTACGTGCTGGCGATGAACCTCGAGGGCACCGTCGAGGAGATTCACCACTCGATCCACGCCCATCCCACGCTGAGCGAGGCGTTGGCAGAGGCCGCCGCCGCGACCAGCGGCGAGGCGATCCACATCTGAGGGCCTCGGCTTCGCTCGGCCCAAGGGGACTTCGGCTGCGCCCGGCCCCGGGCCCCGGCTAAGCTTGGCCCGGGGTTGCCTGAGGGATCAGTTGTTGAAGCGGAACAGGGCGACGTCGCCGTCCTGGAACACGTATTCCTTGCCTTCGAGGCGGTACTTCCCGGCCTCGCGCGCGGCGGCGACGCTGCCGAGGGTTACGAGGTCCTGGTACGAGACGACCTCGGCCTTGATGAAGCCCTGCTCAAAATCGGTATGGATCACGCCCGCGGCCTGCGGGGCCTTCCACCCCTTCTTGATGGTCCACGCGCGCACCTCCTTCTCGCCGGCGGTGAAGTACGTCTGCAGCCCGAGCAGTTGGTAGCTCGCGCGGATCAGCGCGGAGACCCCCGAGTCCGCCACCCCTAGGTCGCGCAGGAAGGCGCGGGCTTCCTCGGGCTCAAGGTCGATCAGCTCCGACTCGATCTTCGCGCTGATCGGCACGTAGGCGGCGTCGTGATGGGTGCGCACGAACTCGGCGACCTGCTGGACGAACGGGTTGCGCTCGGCGTCCGCGAGGTCGCCCTCCGCGACATTGCACGCGAAAAGTACGGGTTTGGCCGTCAGCAGCTGGAACAGCTTCAGCTGCGCCTTCTCGTCGTCGGTCGCCGGCAGCAAGTTCGCGGTCCGGCCAGCGTTGAGGTGCGGCTCGAGCCGCTGCAGCAGGGCCAGCTCGGCCTGCGCCTCCTTGTCCCCGGACTTGGCCTTCTTCTGCGTCTTCTCGATCCGCTTGGTGACCGCGTCGAGGTCCGCGAGGACCAACTCGGTGGTGATGACCTCGATGTCCCGTACGGGCTGGATGCCGCCCATCGTGTGGACGATGTCCGGGTCCTCGAAGCAGCGGACGACCTGCACGATGGCGTCGACCTCGCGGATGTTCGCGAGAAACTGGTTGCCAAGGCCCTCGCCTTTGCTGGCGCCGGCGACCAAACCGGCGATATCGACGAACTCGATCGCCGCGGGGACGACGACGTTGGTGCGGGCGATCTTCTGCAGGGCGTAGGCGCGTTCGTCGGGCACCACCACGACCCCTACGTTGGGGCTGATGGTGCAGAATGGATAATTGGCGGCCTCGGCCTTCCGGGAGCGGGTGAGCGCGTTGAACAGGGTGGATTTGCCGACGTTGGGCAGGCCGACGATGCCAGCTTTGAGCATAGGGGGGCGAGGGAGGGCGTGGAAGCGGGGCTTGACAAGCCGATTGTGGACCGGTGATCTGGCCGGCTTTTCCAAGTCAGAACCGTTCCGCAATCTCCCAGACATGGCTCTTAAAATCCGTCTCACCAAGGTCGGCTCCGTCCACCAGCCGCTGTATCGTGTGGTCGTCGCCGAAGCCCGCTCCCGCCGTGATGGCGCCGCGGTCGAGAACTTGGGCACCTACACGCCCAAGTCCAAGGGCTCCCCGGTCAATCTTAACCTCGAGCGCGTCGACTACTGGCTGAGCAAGGGCGCCACGCCGACCGACACGATGCACGCGATGATCAAGAAGGTCCGCCGCGCCACTGCTGCCGCCGCGAGCTGATCCCGCCTCCCCAATCTGGATTCTCCGCCCGGGCCGCGCGCCCGGGCGGTTTCGTTTCCGGCCCCCGCTGATGCCGCTCCTGGTCGATGTCATCACCCTGTTCCCGCGGATGCTGGATGGGTTCTTCGCCGAGAGCATCCTCGGCAAGGGCATCGCGGCGGGCAGCCTCGCGGTGCGGGTCCACGACCTGCGGACTTGGACCACGGACCGTCACCGGACGGCGGACGACCGTCCCTTCGGCGGCGGCGCCGGGATGGTGCTGAAGCCCGAGCCGGTCTTCGCCGCCATCGAGCAGCTGCAGACCCCGGGCTGCCGCCGGATCTACCTCACCCCGGACGGCCGGCCCTTCTCGGCCGGGCTCGCGCAGGAGCTCTCCCGCGAGTCTCACCTGATTTTCCTGAGCGGCCATTACGAGGGGATCGACCAGCGCATCCGCGACCGGGTCATTGACCAGGAGATCTCCATCGGCGATTACGTGCTCACCAACGGTACCCTTGCCGCCGCGGTCGTTATCGACGCGCTCGCGCGCTTCATCCCGGGCGTGCTCGGGCAGGAAAAGTCATTGACGCATGAATCCTTCAGCCGCAGCTTGCTCGACTTTCCTCAATACACGCGTCCCGCCGAGTTCCGGGGCATGTCCGTTCCCGAGATCCTCCTCTCCGGAAATCATGCCGAGATCGAACGCTGGCGAAACGCGCGTCAGGTGGAAAAAACCCGCCAAGTCCGTCCCGATTTGCTCAAATAACCAACCGTTATGAACCCGATCATCCAGGAAATCACCGCCAATCAGGTGAAGAAAGACGTCACGCCCTTCAAAGTCGGCGACGGCGTGCGCGTCCACACCAAGGTCCGTGAGGGCGACAAGGAGCGGGTGCAGATCTACGCCGGCATCGTGATCGCGCGGAAGGGTCACGGCATCCACGAGACCTTCACGGTCCGCCGCCTCAGTTACGGCGAGGGCGTCGAGCGGGTGTTTCCGGTGAATTCGCCGAACATCGAGAAGATCGAGGTGGAGCGCGAGTCCGAGGCGATGCGCGCGCGCCTGTACTACCTGCGCGGCCGCACCGGCAAGGCCGCCGTGGCGATCAAGGAGAAGGATCGCGCCGCCGAGATCCACGCCCAGCACGAGGCGGAGAAGGCGGCCAAGGCCGCCGCCGCCGCCGCCGCGCCCAAGGCGGGGGCCTGATCCCACCGCCGGGCGGCCCGTTCCGCCCGCCGCCCTAACCGTCGCCCTCCGGCGACGGTTTTTTTGCGCCCCCGCGGTCCAACTTCAGGCTTCCCCGGGAAGGGCGTGGGCTGTAGCCCTTGCGGGTTTTCCCTTATGACGCTTCAGACCCTCCTCCTCGGCAAAGCCGCCAACCAGGCCCGCGGGCTCGCGATCGATGCGGTGCACGCCTGTTCCTCCGGGCACCTGGGACTGCCGCTGGGCGCGGCCGAGATCGGGTCCGTCCTCTTCGGGCACGCGCTCGTGCACAACCCGGAGCGCCCGCGCTGGATCAACCGCGACCGGTTCGTCCTGTCGGCCGGCCACGGGTCGATGTTCCTCTATTCGTGGCTGCACCTGAGTGGCTACGATGTGCCCCTCGAGCAGGTGCGGAATTTCCGCGTCCTGCACAGCACTACCCCGGGCCACCCGGAATTTCGCGAGACGCCCGGCGTCGAGTGCACCACGGGCCCGCTCGGGCAAGGCATCGGCAACGCCGTCGGGATGGCACTCGCCGGGCAGATGGCCGCCGCGCGCCTGAACAC
>JBILWD010000185.1:0-7484 GCA_044370095.1 Opitutaceae bacterium
TCCCGGCTCAAGATCCTCTCGGGTAATTCGAATCGCGTCCTCGCCGAGGAGATCTGCCGCGCCATCGGCGAGCCGCTCGGTGAGGCCACGGTCACGAGCTTCCCGGACGGCGAGACGTTCGTCAAAATCAACGAGAACGTCCGCGGCAACGACGTCTTCATCATCCAGTCGACCTGCCCCCCGACCAACCACCACCTGGTCGAGTTGCTGATTATGATCGACGCGGCCCGGCGCGCCTCCGCCCAGCGGATCACGGCCGTGCTTCCCTTCTACGGCTACGCCCGCCAGGACCGCAAGGACCAGCCCCGGGTGCCAATTACGGCCAAACTGGTGGCCAACCTGATCGTGGCCGCCGGCGCGAACCGGATCCTCACGATGGACCTGCACAGCCAGCAGATCCAGGGTTTCTTCGATATCCCGGTCGATCACCTGTACGCCTCCCCGGTCTTCTTCGAATACCTGTCGCGATCGAAACCCGAGAAGTTCGTGGTCTGTTCCCCCGATGTCGGCGGGATGAAGATGGCGGCCGCCTATGCCGATATCCTCGGCGCCGGTCTCGCCCTCGTCGCGAAGAAGCGCAAGAACGCCACGACGGTCGAGGCGATCAACGTGGTCGGGGACGTCGAGGGCTGCGATGTGCTACTGGTGGATGACATCACCGAGACCGCCGGTACGCTCTGCGCCGCCGCCAAGATCCTCCGCGCCCACGGCGCCAAGCGCATCCGCGCCGCGGTCAGCCACTGCATCCTGAATGAGGTTTCCGTGGATCGCCTGAAGTCGGGCCTGATCGACGAGCTGATCACGACGAATTCGACCCCGGTCAACACGCTCGGGCTCCCCGTGACGGTCCTTAGCATCGCCAGCCTGCTCGGGCAGGCCATCCAGCGGATCAACAGCAACGAGAGCGTCACGGGCCTGTTCCGGGTGAAGGGGTTCTGAGCCGGGATTGTCTCCCGCGGGGTCCGGTGTAAGGTCACGGGATGCTCGTCCCCGCCTTTCGTCTTCTGGCCGTGGTCCTGCTCGCGACCGCCTCCTTGGTTGCCGCCCAACCCAAGGCGCGCTCCGCCCCGGCGGTCCGTCCTTCGCCCCCCGCAGTCCGCATCGATGCCTCTCCGCTGGAGGCGGGCACGGAACCAGCCCGCCTGCGGAGCTACGCGGATGTCATTGAGCCCGCCCAGAAGGCGGTGGTCTCGGTCTATTCCACCCGGATCGTCCGCGAACAAATGGCCATCAACCCGCTCTTCCGGCAATACTTCGGGGACCTGCCGGAACGCGAAAGCCGCCAGGAAGGTCTGGGCTCCGGGGTCATCGTGTCCCCCGACGGGTACATCCTGACCAATAATCACGTGATCGAGGGCGCGGATGAGCTGAAGGTCACCTTGGCCGACGATCGCGACTTCCCGGCGCGCATCGTGGGCACCGATCCAAAGACGGACGTCGCCGTTCTGAAGATCGAGGCAGAGGGACTGCCCGTTCTGACCTTGGCCGACAGCGACCGGGTCCGCGTCGGGGACATCGCCTTCGCCGTCGGCAATCCCCTGGGGGTCGGCCAGACGGTCACGATGGGCATAGTCTCCGCCAAGGGCCGCAGCCGGCTGGGGCTACTGGAGCGGGTTTCCGGCTACGAGGATTTCATTCAGACGGATGCCGCGATCAATATGGGCAATTCCGGCGGGGCGCTGATCGATGCCCGCGGGCGCCTGATCGGGGTCAACAGCGCCATCATCTCCCCGTCGCGGGGCAATATCGGCATCGGGTTCGCGATTCCGGTGAATCTGGCCCGGTTTATTATGAACAGCCTGGTAGAGACCGGCGCGGTCGCGCGGGGCTATCTCGGCGTTACCAGCGACACGCTCACGGCGGAACTGGCCGAACAGCTGGGACTGGCGCGGGGTACCCGCGGGGTGATCATCACCGAGATCGATGCCGCCAGCCCGGCCGAGGCCGCCGGCCTGCGCCGGGCGGATGTGATCGTCGCCCTCAACGGCCAGAATGTCCTCACCTGGGAGGATCTCCGCGTCCTAGTGGCGCAGAGCCTGCCGGACTCCAAGGTCAGCCTGAAGGTGCTGCGCGACGGCAAAGCGCGCAGTGTGGACGTCGAGCTGGGCCGGGTGATCGACAACCCGGACGAGCTGGTCGCCGGGGTGGAGGCGGCCCCGCTCACTCCGGAGGTGCGGCGACGGCTTGGATTGAACGATTCCCGGATAGCCGGCCTGGTGGTCACGCGGGTGAGCGAGGATTCCCCGCACCGCGGCCGCTTGGCCGAAGGGATGGTGATCCTCGAGATCAACCGAGCGCCGGTCCCGGACCTGGCGGCCGGCCGAGAACGCATCCGCAGCGGGCGCAACCTGCTCGCGATCTTCGATGGCCGCGGGATTCGCTACTTGGTGATCACCGTCAAGTGAACGCCCGAACGCCGGGCGTAGCGCTCAGCTGCCCGGTTTGGTGACGGGGATGCGCGCGAGCGCCTCGGGCACCGCGTCGGCCGGATAAGTCGGGAAACTCAGTTCCAGCAAGGAAACCGCCGGCACCGCGAAGCGGGCCACGCCCGCGCTGCGATCGACCAGCATCGCGATGGCCTGGGCCGTCCCGCCCGCCTGCCGGATGATCTCCAGACATTCGAGGACGCGGCCCCCGCGGGTCACGACATCTTCAGCGATCAGCACCTTCTCCCCGGGCGTGAGGGTGAAGCCCCGCCGCAGCACTAGAGCATTATTCTCCTTCTCCGCGAAGATGAACCGGGCCCGGGCCTGCCGCGCGATCTCCTGGCCGATGACCAGGCCGCCCATCGCGGGAGCCAGCACCGTGGTGAACTGGATGCCCTTTGCGCGCAGCTTGGCTAGGAGCAGCTCGGCCAGGCGCTCCACCGCGTCCAATTGCTGGCAGACCTGCGCGCATTGGAAGTAATGGCCGCTATGCAGGCCGGAACGGAGCACGAAGTGTCCCTGCTGCAGCGCCTTGGTGCGGGTGAAGATCTCGAGGATTTCCTGCTGGTGGGGGTCCATAAGGGGAGGCTGCGGCAGCTAGGCGGGGCGCTTCAATCCGATTCCAAACCGGCACTCACCAGTGCCCGTTCTCGCCCGGCTCCAGGTCCTGCGCGAAGGCGACCAGCAGCTGGACGCAGCGCTCTACGTCCTCCAAGTCCACCACCTCGCTCGGGGTGTGCATATAGCGCAGGGGAATGCTCACCAGGCCGGTCGCGACGCCGCCCCGCGCCATTTGGATCGCCCGGGCATCGGTGCCGGTCGGACGGGGATCGGCCTCCACTTGGAAGGGAATGGAGCGCTGGCGGGCCGCGCGCTCCAGTCGCTCGTACACTCGGGGATTGATGTTCGCGCCCCGGCAGAGGATGGGGCCGCCGCCGAGCTTGGTCTCGCCGAAGCGGCGATTGTCGCAATCCGGATGATCCGTCGCGTGACCGACGTCCACGGCGACGGCCAAGTGCGGGTTGACCGCATAGGCGGAGGTGGTCGCTCCCCGGACTCCGATTTCCTCCTGGGTGGTCGCCACGCTCACGACCCGCGCCTTCAGCCGGGCCTTCTCCCGAGCAAGCCGCACCAACGCCTCGCCAACCACGTAGGCCCCGACCTTGTTGTCGAAGGCCCGCGCGGCCCCGATGCTCCCGTTGAACAGCTCCAATCCGTGGTCATAGGTGGCCACGTCCCCGATGTTCACCCGCGCCAGGGCCTCCGCCTTGGAGCGCACCCCGATGTCGATCCAGATCTCGTGCTTCTTAGGCACGCGCTTCCGATCGTCCTCTTCCATCAGGTGGATGGCCCGCTTGCCGGTCACCCCCCGCACGATGCCCTGCGCGGTCTGGATCAGCACCCGGCGACCGGAAATGATGCTCAGGTCGTGGCCCCCGATGGTATCAAAATACAGGAAACCGTCCTTGTTGATGTAGGTGATGATGAGCCCGAGTTCGTCCAGATGTCCGGCGAACATCACCACGGGGTCGCCGGCGGGGTTAAGGGTTGCGAGGCGGTTGCCCAAGGGATCCCGCGCGTAGGTGTCGGCCGAGGGGCGCACGTACTCATCGAACACCGCCTGGGCCTCGGTTTCGTAGCCGGAAGGCGAACGGGCGGCGAGCAGGGCGGCGAGGAAGGGCGGGACGGTGTAGGAGGACATAGGGCGAAAGTTCGGTTGCGTTCGGCGGAGCCTGAAAACGAAACTGTTCGTTCGGAAAGCCAAAATGACCATTTATCCAGCGATTGATATCCGCGGTGCCCGGTGCGTCCGCCTGCTCCAAGGGCGGGCGGATCAGGAGACGGTTTACGCCGAGGATCCCGCCGCAGTCGCGGCCGGGTTCCGCCAAGCCGGCAGCAAGTGGGTCCACGTGGTGGACCTCGATGGCGCCTTTGCGGGGGAACCGCGCAACGGGGCCGCCGTCCGCGCCATCGTGGCCCAAGGGCTCCAGGTTCAGCTTGGCGGCGGTCTGCGCACGCGGGCGGCCGTGGAACAGGCCCTCGGCCTGGGCGTCGCCCGAGTCGTGATCGGTACCCGGGCGGCGGAGAGCGAGGCCTTCGTGGGCGAACTGGTCCAGGCGTTCGGGGAGCGCATCGCCGTCGGCATCGACGCCAAGAATGGCCAAGTCGCGGTCAAGGGTTGGGTGGCTGATTCCGGGCTCAGCGCCCTGGATCTGGCCCGGCGAATGGATGCCCTCGGCGTGCGCACGCTCATCCATACCGACATCGGCACCGATGGGATGCTGACGGGACCCAATCTGCCCGCCCAGGAGGCGATGCTGGCGGCGGGCAAGGCGAACGTGATCGCCAGCGGGGGCGTCAGTCGCCGGGAGGATGTGATCGCCCTGGCGGCCTTGGCCCGCCGCGAACCCCGGCTCGACGGGGTTATCGTCGGGAAGGCCCTGTACGAGGGCCGCGTGGACCTCGCGGACCTGCTGCGCCTTGCCGCCTGAGGCAGTCAGGGCCCGAGCCGGCCTCAGCCCTGTAGCTTTTCGACGATCTCCTCCAGCGGGTAGGTCACGATCTCGGCCAAAGTCGGGTGGTACCAGGGCGCCCGCAACAGGTCGGCCGCGGTGGCGCGCATCGCCATCGGGCCGGTGAAGGCGTGGATGAGTTCACCCGCCGAAGGGCCCACGATTTCTACGCCTAGGAGCCGTCCGCGCCGCGGCTCCGCGAGGACCTTCACGTGCCCGTGCAGGGCTTCCATCAAAATGGATTTGCCGTGATCGTTGAACGGGTAGCTGGCCGCGAGGTAGGACCGGCCGGCCGCCTTGAGCTCGCGTTCCAGTAGCCCCAAGGTCGCCACCTGCGGGTCGGTGAAGACCACGTTCAGCAACAGGGAGAAGTCCACGGGCTTCAGTCCTTCCACCCCCGCGGCGTGCCGGGCCGCCAGTTCCCCCTGCTGAATGGCAATGTGCACGATCTCCGCCGGTCCGCTGCAATCGCCCCCCGCGTAAATGTGGGGTTGCGAGGTCTGCTGCCACCGATTGATCCCCACGCGGCCGCCGGAGAGGCTGCGGACCCCGGCCGCCGCGAGGTCCAGTCCCGCGGTGTGCGGCTCCCGGCCCAAGGCGTTCACCAGATGCGGCGTGCGGATTGTGTGGCGCCGGCCCTTGTGGGTATACACCAGGCTATACCCGCGCGGGGTGCGCGCCACCCGTTCGAGGCGGGTATCCGTGACGATCCGCAGGCCTTCCTCCCGCAGGGCCGCCGTCACCGCGTGAGCCGCTTCCGGAGAGTGGTCCCGGAGCAGTTGCGCGCTCCGCTGGATCACGGTCACCCGGGAACCCAGCCGCGCCAGCAACTGCGCCAACTCGCAGGCCACGACGCCCCCGCCCAGCACGACCACCTGCCGAGGCAGAAAATCGAGGTCCAAGACCTCGTCGCTCGTCCAGGCCTTGGCTTCGGCCAGCCCGTCGATGGGCGGCACCGAGACCCGGGAACCGGTGGCGATCAGGAACTGATTGGCCCGGAGGCGCTGCCCGTTGGACAAGGCGAGCGTGTGCGGATCCAGAAATCGGGCCTGCGCGCGGATCAAGGTGAAATCCGCCCGGGCCATCGCCTGCTGCCGATAGGTCGCGAACTCGCCGATGATCCGCCGCTTGCGGGCCGCCAGCTTCCGCATATCCGCAGTCGCAGAGGGCACCCGCAGCCCGAACCGGCCGGCGTTCCGCGCGTGATGTAGGACCTCGGCCGCGTAAAGCAGGGTCTTGGAAGGCATGCAGCCCCGCAGGATGCAGAGGCCGCCCAATTCCTTCGCCCCATCAATCAGCGCCGTCCTTCGGCCCAAGGCCGCCGAGACCCGCGCTGCATTGAAGCCGGCGCTACCACCTCCAATCACCGCAAAATCAAAGGTCCGCATAAAGTGAGCTTAAGCCGCGATCGCCGTCCGTACTGCCGCCGCCTGCGCCGGGGACACGACGCGCGCCACCACCTCCAAGCCGAAGGCGAGGGCCGTGCCGGCCCCCCGCGAGGTGATCAAGCGACCATCAACCAAGACGGCCTCACCCAACTCGGCCCGCGGCAACTCCCCGGCAACAGAGGGATGAGCCGTGTGACGGCGCCCGCCCAGAACGCCCGCGTCCTGCACCACGGTCGGCGCCGCGCAGATTGCGGCCAGCCAGCCGCCGGCTGCGTCCTGGGCCCGCACCCGCGCCAGCAGGCCCGCGTGGCGGCGCAGGAGGGCCACCGCCGGGCCTCCCGGCAGCAGCAAACAGTCGTAGGCGCCTTCACCAAGGGCATCCCAGCGGGTATCCGCGACCAGGGTGAGTCCGTTGCGCCCACGCACGGCGAGCGTCGAGTCCAGGGTGGCAAGGGTTACCTCAGCCCCGGCCCGGCGCAGGACGTCCACGGGTGCCACCACCTCCAGTTCCTCAAAGCCGGGTGCGAGGGGCACCAGAACTTTGGGCGCGAGGGCAGGGGAGGCGAGGGACACCCAAGGAACGTTTCGCCGGGGTCGCGGCGGGACAAGTGCGAAACGGGTAAGGATTTGCCTCGCGCGGGCGGCGCGAGTCGCTGCGATGGAGGAATGGACGCGGACTCAGGCGGCGGCGTTTTCATCGTCGGGTGCGGCTACGTCGGCCAGGCGGTGGCGCTCCGGTTACGTGCCAGTGGGGTGACGGTCATGGCGCTCACCCGCAATCCGGACACCGCCGCGGCGCTGGAGACCGCGGGAATTTCGACGTTGATCGCGGAATTGTCCGGGGACGCCTGGCACTCGCGGGTGCCGGAGGCGATCACCGCGGTGGTCAATTGCGTGAGCGCCGGCGGGGGCGGACTGGAAGGTTACCGGCGCAGCTACGTCGAGGGGATGCAATCGCTGCTGCGCTGGGCGCGCACCCGCCCCGGGATTCGCACCGTGGTCTACACGGGCAGCACCTCCGTCTATCCGGTTTCCGGGGGCGCGGAGATCGATGAGACCGCCCCGGTGGGTGGCGGGGAACGGGCGCAGTTGCTGCTAGAGGCGGAGCGTCTCCTGTTGGCGGAGCCGGCGGGTTTCCGGGCCTTTGTCCTGCGGCT
>JBILWD010000186.1:0-7476 GCA_044370095.1 Opitutaceae bacterium
CCCCTTCGCCACTGGCGCTAGCTACACCCTCGGCTCCGTGCAGCGCGTCGACGGCGGCACCTACACCGCGTACGTTCGCGGGCCGGGCGGGCTCACGCTGAGCAATGCCGCGCGCCTGACCGTCACCGCCGGGCCAGCGACGACCCCCGCGACGCAGTTGGCGAACCTCTCGACCCGCGGGCGCGTCGAGGGTGGAACGGGCGTGCTGATCGCCGGTCTCGCGGTCACGGGGGGCGCGCCGAAGAGCGTGCTCGTGCGGGCCGCCGGCCCGGCGCTAGCGAGCGTGGGCGTCGGGGACGCGCTGCCCGCGCCGCGCCTGCGCGTGGTCGGCGCGGACGGTCGGACCGTAGCGGAGAACGAAGCGTGGGAATCTGCGGGCGCAGGTCCGGCGGTGGCGGCGGCGGCCCAACGGCTGGGCGCGTTCCCTTTCGCGGCCGGCAGCCGGGACGCCGCCCTGCTGCTTACGTTGGCGCCGGGCAC
Source organism: Opitutaceae bacterium (assembly GCA_044370095.1). Taxonomy (GTDB): domain Bacteria; phylum Verrucomicrobiota; class Verrucomicrobiia; order Opitutales; family Opitutaceae; genus ER46. Next base: position 481 of record JBILWD010000186.1, read on the forward strand.
CTACACCGCCGTGGTCGCGGGCGGGGAGGCGCGCGCTGGGACTGCGCTGGTGGAGGTGTACGACGCGGAGCCCGCGGCGACGGGCCGCCGGTTGGTCAACATCGCGACGCGCGGCTGGATCGCGGGCGAGACCCACGTGCTCATCGCAGGGCTCGTGGTCACGGGCCCCGGGCCCCGCACCTACCTCATTCGCGGGGTGGGTCCGACGCTGCTGCGCCCCCCCTTCAACCTCGCGGAGGCGCTGCGCGACCCGCAGCTCGAGCTGTTTCGCGGCGAGACGCTGCTGCGGGAGAACGACGACTGGGACACGCCGCTGAACGGGATGGCCGCGCTCCGCGCCGCGGCGGCCACCACCGGCGCCTTCGCGCTGGCCGAGACGCGGGACAACTTCCTGCGCACCGGCCTCGACGGGGCGATGCTCGTCACCCTCACGCCGGGCAACTACACCGCGAAGCTGAGCGGTTTTGGCGGCGACGCCGGGGTCGGCCTGATCGAGGTTTACGAGGTGCCCTGAAGTCTCCCGCCACTCCATCCACCCCCTTTTCGTATGTCCGAATTCAAGCACGCCTTCGGCTCCGCCCCGAGTGATCAAAACGCCCTCGACCTCTTCGCTGGAGAATGGTCCTCCCGGCCCCCCGTCGACCGACCGGAGCTCCGCGCGGGCGAAACGCCCCTGTTCGATGATCCCCGCATCGCCTGGGCCCATCACCGGCTGATGGAACTGGGCCTCGAGGGAGGGCTCGCCGGCCGCCACGTCCTCGAGCTCGGACCGCTCGAGGGCGGCCACACCTACCTCGTCGACCGCCTCGGCGCGGCCAGCGTCACCGCCGTCGAGGCCAACGCCCGCGCCTACCTGAAGTGCTTAGTGGCGAAGGAGATTCTGGGGATGCCGCGAGCCCGCTTTCTCCTGGGCGACGGCTTAGAGTTCCTCCGGACGACCGAGCGCCGTTTCGATGTCGGCCTCGCCTGCGGGATCCTCTACCACCTCACCGACCCCGTGGAGTTGCTCGCGCTGCTCGCGCAGCGCTGCGACGCCCTGTTCCTCTGGACCGTGTTCTACGACCCCGCGTTCGTCGCCGCCAACCCCGTGCCGGGCGCCAAGTTCTCGGACGTCCTCGAGAAGGAGACCGCGGGTTACCGGCACGTCGTGCACCGGTTCAACTACGGCCCTTCGCTCGACTGGAAGGGCTTCTGTGGCGGCGGGGACGTCTACTCATACTGGATGGAGCGCGAGCAGATCATCGGCGCGCTGCGCCATTTCGGATTCACCGAGTTCCGCCAGGAAGAGCATCCCAACGTCCACGGCAGTGCGCTGATGCTCGTCGCGCGCAAGGCGGGGCCGTCGGCCCGTTGACGCCACCGCGAAGGCACGCAAAGTCCCCTTATGCGCTCTCCGCGTCGCGCCCTCCTCCCCGCTGCCGGCCTGCTGCTGCTGCCGCTGGCGGCGCGCGCCGGTGAACCCGCGCCCTCCGGTCTGCCCCGTCAGTCGCCGTTTGCTCCCCCCGGCGCACCGGCGGCCGAAATCGGCGCGGCGCCTGCGGAGAACCTTGAGTTCGCGGGAGTGTCGTCGGTCGGCAAGCGCACCGACCTGATTTTCCACGACCGCGAGGCGAAGCGCACGCACTGGATCGGCGTGGGCGAGTCGAAGGCGGGGATCCAAGTCGTCGGGTACGACAGCCGGCGCGAGCAGGCCATTCTCAAGGTGAATGGCGCCGACAAGGTGCTGCCGCTGCGCAAGGGTTCGAAGCCCTCGGGGGCGCCCGTCGCCGTGACCGCCCCGGTGACGACCCCCGACGCGCCGCCGCCTGGGGTCGTGTTCGCGCAACCCTTCCCCGGCCTGGGCCGGCCCGAGGCCATCGGGGACACCCCGACCACCCTGCAGCCCGTGCCACCTGCGCCGCCGCAGCGCCAAGAGGCCGAGGCGCGGATGCTGGTCAGCGATCTATTGGAGATCGGGATGGCGCAGCGCCGTGCCTACGAGGAAGCGCAGCGGCGGCAGGCCCAAGCCAACCCACCCCCGGCTCCACCGCCCGGCGGCCAGCCCTGAGCGGCACCGGGGAACCCGCGGACCTTAACTCTCCTTGCGGCCCCAACCGTAGGCCCAGAAATCGAGCCGACCGGCGACTTTGACGTCCGCGAAGCCCGCGCGCCGGAGGAAGGTCTCGATCTCCGGCTGCGTCGAGCACTTGGAGATTTGCGCCGGCCGCTGGCCTGGCGGGAAACGCAGGCGGCTCTCCTCGAAGACCGCCCAGCCCGCGGGGGAGGCGAGGTCGACGTTGTCGCAGTAAAAGCGTCCGCCCGGCCGCAGGATCCGTTTCGCCTCGAGGATGTAGTTGTAGCGGTCCCATTCCTCCAGGTGCATAAACACCACCGTCGTGTAGACCACGTCGACCGAGGCGTCGGGAATCGGGCGCAAGTCGTAGCCGGAGACCTCCTGCAGCCGGATGTTCGGCAGGCCGAGGAGGCGGCGCGAGGCGATGCGGAGCATATTCGCGGAGACGTCGCAGCCGATCCACTCCTTGACGAACGGCGACAGCACGCGACCCACGCGGCCCACGCCGCAGCCGATCTCGAGGAAGGTATCCTCCGGGCGGATCCCGACCGTGGCGCGCAGGATGTCGAGCGTGTCCTCCGCGTCGGCGTGGAACTTGTCCTCGTCGGTGTAGCCGGAGACCACCAGGTAGGCGTCGGTCTTGGTGCCGGAGAGGGAATTCCAGACCGCCTTGTAGTCGCCGCGCAGGGAGCTCATCGCGGGCGAGCCAACGGCAGCGCCGGGAGCCCGTCAAGGGCCCGGCCAGATCGGCCTTCACCGCGGCCCGGTTTTCCGCCTCACTCGCCGCGTGCGCATCCTCATCTCCGGCATCTGCGGCTTCGTGGGCACCACGCTGGCCCGCGCCTTCGCGGAGCGCGGGACCGGCTACGCCATTTGCGGATTGGACAACTTCATCCGCCCCGGCAGCGAGGCGAACCGGGAAGCCCTGCGCCGCTTCGGGGTGAAGCTTTTCCACGGCGACCTGCGCGCGGCCAGCGACCTCGAGACGCTCCCCGCGGCCGATTGGGTGATCGACGCCGCCGCCAACCCGAGCGTGCTCGCCGGGGTCGACGGGCGCACCAGTTCGCGGCAGTTGGTGGAGCACAACCTCGGCGGCACGGTGAACCTCCTCGAGTACTGCAAGGTCCACCGCGCGGGTTTCGTGTTGCTCAGCACGAGCCGGGTCTACGGGATCACGCCCCTCACCCGGCTGCCGCTCATCGAGCGCGACGGCGCCTTCGCCCTCGCGCCCGACGCCGGCGGTCCCGGACTCAGTCCGGCCGGGATCACCGAGGACTTCCCCACCACGGCGCCCCTCTCGCTCTACGGCGCCACCAAGCTCGCGAGCGAGGCGCTGGCCCTCGAGTACGGTGAGGCCTTCGGGCTGCCCGTATACATCAACCGCTGCGGCGTGCTCGCGGGCGCCGGCCAGTTCGGCCGCGCGGACCAGGGCATCTTTTCCTACTGGATCCACTCGTGGCGCCGGCGCCGGCCGCTGCGCTACCTCGGCTTTGCCGGCCAGGGGCACCAGACGCGCGACTGCCTGCACCCCCGCGACCTCCTTCCCGCGCTCGAACGGCAGTTCGCCGCCTCCGCCCTGCCGGCGGCCGACCGCATCGCCAACTTCTCCGGCGGCGCCGCCTCCGCCTGTTCCCTGCGCCAGCTGAGCGACTGGTGCCGGGAACACCTCGGCGATCACGCCGTGACCGCCGACCCCGCGCCCCGCGCCTTCGATCTCCCCTGGCTGGTGCTCGACGCGGCCAAGGCCCGCCGGCTCTGGGGCTGGGCGCCCGCCACCTCCCGGGAGGACATCTGCGCCGAAATCGCCGCCCACGCCGAGGCCCATCCGGACTGGCTCGAGCTTTCCGCGCCCCTCTGAGCCCGCCGCATGTCGCCACCCGCTCCCCTCTCGCTCCTTTCCGTCGTCATCCCCGCGCGGGACGAGGAGGAGTCCCTGCCCGCCACCCTTCGCGCGATCGCGGAGACGTTCGGTCGCGCGGGCGTCCCCCACGAGATCGTCGTGGTGGATGACGGGAGTCAGGACCGGACATGGGCGGTGCTGGGGGAACTCCAGCGCGAGATCCCCACGCTCGCGCCCACGCGCAATGCCAGCGGCGCACACGGGTTCGGCCGCGCGGTCGTCTGGGGCCTCGACCACAGCCGGGGCGACGCCGTCGTGATCATGATGGCGGACGCCTCGGACGACCCCGCCGACGCCGTGAAGTACTGGCAACTGCTTGCGGCGGGCCACGACTGCGCGTTCGGCAGCCGCTTCGTCCGCGGCGGGCGCGTCACCGACTACCCGCGCGTGAAGCTGCTGGTCAACCGGATCGCCAACCTGCTGGTACGGATCGCGTTCCGCCTGCCGCTGAACGACACCACCAACGCCTTCAAGGCCTACCGGCGCACGGTGATCGACGGCTGCCGTCCATTCCTGGCGCCGCACTTCAACCTCACCGTGGAGCTGCCCCTGAAGGCGATCGTCCGCGGCTACAGCTACGCGACCACGCCGATCTCCTGGCGCAACCGGAAGCACGGCGTCGCGAAGTTGAAGATCAAAGAGATGGGCAGCCGCTACTTCTTCATCTGCGCCTACGTGTGGCTCGAGAAATACTTCAGCCGCGGCGACTACCGGAGGAAGTGACCGGCGGTCGGGCTACGTAACGTCCGCCCCGCACGCAGGAGGGTTTCACCCGGGAAAAGCCTTGTCGGCGGGGACCGCCTGCCGCCTTTATTGCAATCTCTTTTCAACCCGGATTCCCGCCGCCGCCGATGTCGCCTCCCGCCCTCACCCGTTCGAACCCTCTGGACCCGGCCCTCGGAACGGAGGTGCGCCGGTGAACGTCATCCGCGGTGAGATCGATGGCCCGCTGATCCTCGAGCCCAAGGTCTTCGGGGATGCCCGGGGATTCTTCGTCGAGTCCTATAACCGGGAACGCTACCGTAAGGCCGGCATCACCGCGGAGTTCGTGCAGGACAACTTCTCGTTCTCCGGCCGCGGCACGCTGCGGGGGATGCACGCCCAGAACCCATCGCCGCAGGGCAAGCTGGTGTCGGTGTGGCAGGGGGAGGTGTGGGACGTCGCGGTCGACCTCCGGCGCGGCTCGCCCACCTTTGGCCGCTGGATGGGCGTCACGCTCTCCGCCGAGAACAAACGGCAGTTCTGGGTGCCCCCCGGCTTCGCCCATGGGTTCGTCGTGACCGGCGAGCACGCGCTCTTCCATTACAAGTGCACGGCGCTGTATGCGCCGAAGGACGAGATCGGCTTCCGTTGGGACGATCCGGCGGTCGGGATCCCCTGGCCGGTCACCGCCCCGCTGCTCTCGGCCCGCGACGCGCGCGCCCCGCTGCTGCGGGACCTCCCGCCGGAAAAACTGTTCTGAACGCGATGCCCCGGAAACGCCTCCTCCTCTTCGGTGAGCAGGGCCAGGTCGCCTGGGAACTCCGCCGCACCCTCGCGCCGATGGTCGACCTGACCTGCGTCGGCCGGACCGGGGCCGACCTCGCGGATCCGGCGGCAATCCGCCGGGTGATCGCCGACGCCGCGCCCGACGTGATCGTGAACGCCGCCGCCTACACCGCGGTGGACAAGGCGGAGACCGAGACGGCGCTCGCCACCCGGATCAACGCCGACGCGCCCGGCGTGATGGCCGCCGAGGCCGCCCGCCGCGGCGCCCTGCTGGTGCATTATTCCACCGACTACGTCTTCGCCGGCAACCAGGGTACCCCCTACACCGAGGACGATCCGACCGGGCCGCTCGGGGCCTACGGCCGCACCAAGCTCGCTGGCGAGGAGGCCGTCCGCGCCGCCGGCGGCAGCCACCTCATCTTCCGCCTGTGCTGGGTCTACGGGAACCGCGGGGCCAACTTCCTCCTCACGATGCAGCGCCTGGCCCGCGAGCGGGAAGAGGTCCGCGTCGTCGCCGACCAGCACGGCTGCCCCACCTGGTCGCGGATGATCGCCGAGGCGACCGCCCACAGCCTGCGCTGCCTGCACACCCCGGACGACGCCCGCGCCGTCACCGGCACCTACCACCTCTGCGCCTCGGGCCAGACCACGTGGCACGAGTTTGCCCGCGCGATCATCGAGGCGGTGCCGGCGGACCGCCGCCGCTGCCGCGAGGTCCGCGCCATCACCACCGCCGAGTACCCCACGCCCGCGCGCCGGCCGGCGTACTCGGTCCTCGACACCACGAAGCTCGAGCGCGTCTTCGGCCTGCGCCTGCCCGATTGGCGGGAAAGCCTGGCGCAGGTGCTCGAGGGCTGAGCCCGCGACCGAACCTTTTCGCATATGAACCTCCTCGTCACCGGCGGCTGCGGCTTCATCGGCAGCAATTTCATCCGGCAGCGTCTCCTCGAGGCCGGGTCGCCGCTCCGGCGCCTCGTCAACCTCGACGCCCTCACCTACGCCGGCAACCCCGCCAACCTCGCCGACCTCGCGGGCGATCCCCGCTACACGTTTGCCCATGGTGACATCGGTGACGCCGCCCTCGTGGCGCGCCTGCTGGCCGAGCACGACATCGATGCGGTGGTGAACTTCGCCGCCGAGTCGCACGTCGACCGCTCGATCGATTCGCCGGAGCCGTTCGTGCAGACCAACGTCGTCGGCACCCTCCGCCTGCTCAACGCCGCCCGGCAGCACTGGGCGCGCCTGCCCGAGCCGCGCCGCGCCGCCTTCCGTTTCCTCCACGTCTCCACCGACGAGGTCTACGGCACGCTCTCGCCGACGGACCCCGCCTTCACCGAGGAGACCCCGTTCGCCCCCAACTCCCCGTACGCCGCCTCCAAGGCCGCTAGCGACCACCTCGTCCGCAGCTACCAGCACACCTTCAAGCTACCGACGCTGACCACCAACTGCTCGAACAACTACGGGCCGTACCACTTCCCGGAGAAGCTGATCCCGCTGATGATCCTCAACGCCCTCGAGGGGAAGCCACTGCCGGTCTACGGGGACGGCCAGCAGA
>JBILWD010000187.1:0-7461 GCA_044370095.1 Opitutaceae bacterium
CGGCCGTCCCCGTCGGTGAAGGCCTCGAGCGAGCCGGGCGCGAGCGTGACCCGCGCATTGCCGAGGTATTCGCCGGACCGGGCGTTCAGCACCCTGCCTTCCAAGGCGCCCTCCGCGGCGGCCGATGCCAGCGGAAACGCGGAACACACGAAAAACAGCACGCGCAACGCGCACCAGGCCGGTCGGGGTGGGGTCATCCGGCCAGCTTGGGGGCACGCACCCCGTCACTCAAGTCCGCGCGCGTGCGGGCGGCTTCAGCGCGGGAGCGACCCGATCCCGCCGGGCAACTGGAAGACCGCCCGCGCCTCCGCGTCGTCGAGCTCGCGGTTGAACACGGCGAGATCGTCGATGAGCCCCGTGTAGGCTAGGCCGACGGTCAACGCGGACTGGCTGACGTCCCAATTGAACGTGTGGTTCCAACCCGTGAAGGTCCCCTGCCGCACGCCATCGAGGTAGAGGGTGCCGCGGCCGTCCGGGGCGCCGGAGTTGATCCGCGAGAACGTGACCAGCACGTGCGTCCAGCGCTCGCGGGTGAAGGGCGGGCGGTGCACGGCGATCATCGGGCGCTCCGGCTCCGGCATCTCCTCCCACTTGCGGTTCTGCGGATTCCAGAAACGGGTGACCGCCATAATCGCGAAGCGGAAATGCCGCGGCGTGTGGTCCTTGCTGAACTCGATGAACAGGTTGCCCTCGTTCCACGCCTGCCCGACAAACTGGAACGGGTCGCAGTAACCGGGCTCCAAGTCGCGGTCCGGGTCCAGCCGCAGCCAGAGCGACACGCTGCCCTGCCAGTCCTTCGGCTGATAGCCGAGGTTCTCGCCGCCGCGGTAGAACACCTGGGACTTGATCTTGCGCCGGAACTCCAGGGCCCCGCCGAACCGGCCCGCGTCCGGCACGATCCTCACGTCGTCCCCGGCGGGGAGGCCGGCGGGGGCACCGGCGCGTTTCGCCCGGTCCGCCGCGGTGTACACGCGCGGATCCCCGCGGGCGAAGGCGGCATCCGCCGTGGCGTCATACGGCGCGTGGAACACGAGGGCGGAACGGAGGGAGGCGGGCGCCGGGGCCGCGACGGCGGCGAAGGCCGGGAGCAGGAACGCGAGGAGGCAGGGATGCGCGCGGGGGATCATACGGGGTCAGAACGGAAGGTAGCAGACCGTGTTGGACAAGAGCACGGTGATAAAAATCAGCACCATCGTCAGCGGACCAAGGTAGATGCGGCCGGTGAGGCGGAAGAAGAAGCGGTTGAAATAGGGCAGCACGAACATGATCGGCACCACCGCGAAGAGGAGGTTCACGTAGAGCCAGCCCTCCGTCCACCGCACTGTGCCCGTCGCGGCGAAGGTGGCGTACTGGACCCCAAGGATGAGCAGCAGGCCCAGAGAGTTGGCGAGCCCCGCTCGGAGCAGGCTGCGCCACTCGGGCTCACCGGCAAAGCGCAGGGCGGCGTTCACGCGGAGGGAATTGGCGAGGAAGAACACGAGGAAAGCGGGCGCGTACATCGGCAGCAGCGCGATCATCGCCGGCCCGATCGGCCGCGCGCCGAAATAGAGGAAGCGGTAGTCCACGTGGAAGACCGCGTGCACTCCCGCGAGCAGCAGGAAGAAGGCGCCCCAGAGGATCACGGCGAGGACGACCGTGCGCGCGAGCTCGGCCCCGGAGATCCGCCACCCGGGGCTGACCTCCCCCGCAGCGGACCGCTCGCGCCGCAGGCGCCGCCCGAGAAGGAACAGCCCAAAACCCACGATCCCGTTCACCAAGGCCCAGAGCATCAGGGCGTTGTTCATCCGCTGCGGGAAGAACCACGTCAGCGTCCGCCCCGAGGCCTCCGGGAACAAGCGCTGCGAGAGCTCCGCCAGCGGGATGTAGGATACCCCGGCGATGACCGCTCCCACGACGAGCAGCGCCCAGAGCGCCACGCGGCCGGTCCCGGAAGGCCGCGGGGGCGGCGGGGGCACCGGCCGGACCAGCGAGGCAAGGGCGGGCACCGTGGCCAGCAGCCAGCGCGCGAGGGGCACGAGAGCCGTGAGGGCCGCGGCCAGCGCGAGCAGCCCGCACAGCTCCTTCCAGTACCAGACCTGGTCGCGCGGCCCGGGAACGTCACGGAGTCCGAGCGTGCGGATGAAGAACTCCAGCTGGTTGGCCGTCGCCTCGACACTGTACGGCTGGAAGGGATGCAGGAGCGGCTCGTTGTAGACGACCCGCAGCGTGCGGTCCGCCTCGGCGCCATAGTAGCGGCCCGGCTCAATCTCGGTCAGGGCGCGGCCCGCCGCCCCGAGCCCGGAGCGCACCGCGCGCAGCGCCTCGGGCGCGCGACGCATATCACCGTGACCGAGTTCGTTCCGGTACGCCCCCTCGTCGTGGAGCGCGTAGCTGACGCCGAGATGCGAACGGACCGGGCGCAGCGTACGTTCGGTGAGTGTGAGGACGTAACCGGAGATGAAAACCGCGTGCAGCTTGCCGGACCCGCCCGTGCGCTCGGCCTCACGGCCAAAGTGGCTGGCCGCCTGCAGGGCCGCGTTGCCGCCCGCGGAGTGGCCCGTCGCGGCGAGGCGCGCGCGGTCGACGTAATTGAGCACGCCCGTCGCGGCGTACTCGATGACCGCAAAGAGCCCGTAGCCCTCCTCGGTCGCCGCCCGGGTGCTGAGCGAGGCACTGGAGCCCCCCTGGGCGAACGGATCCAGCGCGATCACCACGACCCCGCGGCGCGCCAGCTCGAGGGAAATGTTCGCTTGCGTCTCCTTGGAGCGCTGGAACCCCGGGACCACCACCACCAACGGTGCTGGCTTTTCGGCCGTGGCGGTGCGGGGACGGAAAAGGTCCGCCGCGATCCACTGGCCGTTCCGCGCCGGCAAGACGAGCCCGCGGACCTGGACCTCCCCGCCCGAGGACTGCACCCGCGAGCCGACCCACGAGGCGAGCAACACGACCGCGAGACAGCACCAGAGCAGCCGGGGGACCTTCGCGGCCCGCAACCCGGAGGCGCCACCGTGAGGCCGGCCCTCAATGCTCATGACCGTGGTCCAGCGCGAGCACCACCACCGCCAGCAGGCCGAACACCAGCGCGAGCAGCCCCGCTTCCAAACGCTCGAGGCTCCGGACGCGCACGCGGTCGAAGCCCAGCAGCGCCAGCCAAGTGAAGAGCGTCATCCCGCCGAGCGTCGCCACCGCGAGGATTACGCTGAGCAAGACGAATCCCCGCCAGCCGAACTGGACTCCCGAGAGGTAGACGCCGAGGAAGGCCTCGCAGGGCGAAAGGGTCAGCATCACGAAGAGCCCCCCGACCGCCGCCATCTCCCCGGTGCGCGCGGAGACCAGCGGGCTCGCCCGCAATTCCTCCTGCCAGTGGCTGCCCTCCTGCTCGTGCCCGCAACGCTCGCTCGGGTGGTGGGCGCCCCCGGGCGTGGCGTGGTGGCAGATGCCCCGGCCACTCAGCTGCCGCCAGCCGTAATACAGCGCGAACACGCCCAGCATCCCACCCGCGATCCAGGAGAACGAGCCTACCCGCTCTTCCAATTGGAACCCGAACCACGCGACCCCCAGCCCGAGCAGGCTAGTCAGGGCGACGTGCCCGAGCCCCGCCAGCGAGGCCACCGCGAGGGTGCGACCGCGGGACCAACCGCGTTCCCGCGCCACCAAGACAAAGGGCAGCCAGTGCGTCGGGATGGCGGCGTGGAAGAAGGCCACCGTGAAGCCGGTGGCGGCCACGGTAGTGAGGACAGCGGAAGGCATCGGGAAGGAGGAGGGAGTCCGCCCGCACGGGGCGTGTCGACCGGAAACCTAGCAAAGCCGTCAAGCCCCACCGGAAGAGGTGTTGCCTCGCGCGGGCCCCGAACCACTCTCCCGGCCTGCCATGCCACCTGATCCCGCCGCCGTCCGCGCCTACCTGCTACGTTTGCAGGACGACATCTGCGCGGGCCTCGCGGCCGAGGACGGCGGGCAAGCCGACTTCCACACCGACGAGTGGGTGCGCCCCGAGGGCGGCGGCGGACGCACCCGCCTGCTCGCCGAGGGCACGGTTTTCGAGAAGGCCGGGGTCGCGTTCTCGCACGTGCGCGGGGAGCGGCTGCCCCCATCCGCCACAGCCCACCGGCCGGAACTGGCAGGCCGGCCGTGGGAGGCGCTCGGCGTCTCGCTCGTCATCCATCCGCGCAATCCGTATGTGCCAACCAGCCATGCGAACGTGCGCTTCTTCCTCGCCGCCGATCCCACCGGCGGGGAACCGGCCTGGTGGTTTGGGGGCGGCTTCGACCTCACTCCCTACTACGGGCACGAAGAAGACGCCGTGCACTGGCACCAGACGGCGCGGGCCGCCGTCGCGCCATTCGGGCAGAAGCTCTACCCGCAGTTCAAGGAGACCTGCGACCGTTATTTCTTTCTTCGCCACCGCGGCGAACCCCGCGGGATCGGCGGGATCTTTTTCGACGACTACAATGCCCCGGGCTTCGAACGTTCCTTCGCCCTCCTGCGGGCCGTGGGTGACGCCTTCCTGCCCGCCTACCGGCCGATCGTCGCGCGCCGTAAGCACCTGCCCTTTGGCGAACGGGAGCGGCGCTTCCAGCTGTACCGGCGCGGCCGCTACGTGGAGTTCAACCTCGTCTGGGACCGCGGCACCCACTTCGGCCTGCAGAGCGGTGGCCGCACGGAATCCATCCTGATGTCCCTGCCCCCGCTGGTCCGCTGGGACTATGACTGGCACCCGGAGCCCGGCTCGCCCGAGGCACGGCTGCACGAGGTCTTCCTGCGCCCCCGGGATTGGGCCGGCGCCGCCGCCAACCCGCTTCACGTCTGATGACCTCCCGCGAACGTTTCCTCGCCGCCTGCCGGAATGAGCCGCTTGAGCGACCTCCCCTCTGGGTGATGCGCCAGGCCGGGCGTTACCTCCCGGAATACCGCGCCCTGAAGGCGCAGTCCTCCTTCCTGCATATGGTGCGCACCCCGGAGATCGCCACCGAGGTCACCCTCCAGCCGCTGCGCCGCTTCGCCCTCGACGCGGCGATCCTCTTCTCGGACATCCTCGTTATCCCCGAGGCCCTCGGCCAGGGCTACAGTTTCCGGGACGCGGGCGGCATCGCGATGGATCGTCGCCTCGAAAGCCGGGCCGACATCGAGGGCCTCGCCCCCGCCACCGCCGTGACGGAGCGGCTCGACTACGTCGCCGCGACCTTGCGGCTCCTGCGCCGGGAACTGGGGGACCGCCACGCGCTCCTCGGATTTGGCGGCTCCCCTTGGACGCTCGCGACCTATATGGTCGAGGGCGGCAGCGCCGATGACTTCGAGCGGATCAAGGAGCTGTTCTACGCCGACCGCGGCAGCTTCGACGCGCTCCTCGAGCGCCTGACCGAGGCCCTGATTCTCTACTTCCGAATGCAGATCGCCGCCGGCGCGGACGCGATCCAGATCTTCGATTCTTGGGGCGGCATCATCGCGGGCCCCGATTACGAGGCCGCCTCCCTGCGCTGGATCCGACGCATCATCGCCGCGCTGCCCCCGGAGTTTCCCGTGATCCTTTACGCCAAGGGCACCGCGCCCCATCTGACGGATCAGGCGTTCACCGGCGCGCGGGTGTTGAGCGTAGATTGGACCTGTGACCTCGCCGCCGTGCGCCGTGCCCTACCGGGCAATGTCGCCGTGCAGGGCAACCTCGATCCCGTGCTGCTCAACACCACGCCCGAAATCGTGAGACGCGAGGCGACCCGCCTGCTCGAGTCAATGCGCGGCCGCGCCGGGCACATCTTCAACCTCGGCCACGGCATCACGCCGCGGGCAAGGATCGAGTGTATGGAGGCGCTCGTCGCGACCGTCACCGGCTGGCGTGGCTGAGCCGGGGCGACCCTTGACTCTCCCCGGGGCGACCCTACCCTCCGCCCCTTTTCCCGGTATGGCCCAAGATCTCAAGGACACCCTGCAGTTGCCGCGTACCGGCTTCCCGATGCGGGCCGCGCTGGCGCAACGCGAGCCGGGCCGCGTCGCCCACTGGGAGAAATTAGGGCTTTACCACCGCATCCAAGAGTGGCGCCGCGAGGCGCCCCGCGCGTTCGTCCTGCACGACGGCCCGCCCTTCACCAACGGGGACGTCCACATCGGCACCGCGCTCAACAAGGTGCTCAAGGACACCCTCAACCGGTACAAGTCGATGCGGGGCTTCCGCACCCCCTTCGTGCCCGGCTGGGACTGCCACGGGCTGCCGATCGAGCAGAAGGTCTCCCGCGAACTGCAGGCGCAGCAGCAGGTCCTCTCGACTGCTCAGCTCCGGGCGAAATGCGACGCGTTTGCCGAGGGCTGGATCACGACCCAAACCCGTCAGTTCAAGCGCCTCGGCGTGCTGGCCGACTGGGAAGACCAGTACAAGACGAAGGATCCGGCGTTCGAGGCGGACATTATCCGCACCTTTGCCGCGTTCGTCGAGCGGGGCCTCGTCTACCGCAGCAAGAAGCCGGTCTACTGGAGCATCCCCTTCGAGACCGCGCTCGCCGAGGCGGAGATCGAGTATCGCGACCACGTCTCGCCCTCGATCTGGGTCCGCTTCCCCATTCCCGCGGCCGAGGCGGCCCGGCTCAACCTCCCCGCGGAGGCACCACTCTCGGTCCTGATCTGGACCACGACGCCGTGGACCATCCCCGCCAACCTTGCCGTCGCGGTCCATCCAGAGGTGGACTACGTGGTGGCGGATCTTGGCGCGGAACGCATTGTGGTCGCCGCCGCCCTGCTGCCGGCCGTGCTGGCGGCCGCCGGGCTCCCGCCCGCCGCCCCGATCCTGCATACGCTCAAGGGGGCGGCCATCGCGGGACTAGCTCCACGCCATCCCTTCCTCGACCGTACCGCCCCCGTGGTGCTGGCGGACTACGTCACCACCGACAGCGGCACCGGGTGCGTGCATACCGCCCCGGGCCACGGCGCCGAGGACTATCTCACGGGCCTGCGCTGCGGGCTGGAGATCTATTGCCCGGTGGGCAATGACGGCCGGTATCTGGACGATGGCCGTCTGCCCGCGGATCTCGTCGGCCTTTCCACCCTCGAGAGCGTAGAGGATCTGGCCGCGAAGCGCACCTCGCCGGCGAATATCGCCATCCTGAAGAAGCTGGCCGCGGCCGGTGCCCTCTTCGCCAAGGCGCGCTACACCCACAGTTACCCGCATTGCTGGCGGTCCAAGACGCCGATTGTCTTCCGCGCGGTGGACCAGTGGTTCATCTCGCTAGACCGCGACGGCCGCCGCGCCGCCGCGCTTCGGGAGATCGGGCGCATCGCGGACACCAAGGGCTGGATTCCCGCCCACGGCGAGGCCCGGATCCGCGCGGCGGTCGAGTCCCGGCCCGACTGGTGCGTCAGCCGCCAGCGTGCCTGGGGCGTCCCGATCCCCGCGTTCTTCGACGCGGCTGGCCGCGCCTTCCTCGACGCGGGCGTCGCGCGCGCCATCGCGGCCAAGCTCGAGGCCCGCGGCTCCAACTTCTGGTTCGAGGCCAC
>JBILWD010000021.1:0-21436 GCA_044370095.1 Opitutaceae bacterium
TTTCCAGCCTCGGCCGGGCCGGGACGGGTGGCGACGCGCTCATCAGTGGCTTCGTGCTCGAGGGTGGCGCGGCGGCGCGCCTGCTCCTGCGCGGCGTGGGCCCGGGCCTGACGCGCCTCGGTGGCCTTGTGGCCGCCGAGGATCCCTCGCTCGCCCTCTACGACGGCGCGGGCGTGGCGCTGGGCGCGAACGATAATTGGGTCGCGAGTGTGCCGGAAGTGGCCGAGGCGGCCCTGCGTTCAGGCGCCTTCGCGCTGGCCCCGGGCAGCCGCGACGCGGCGGTATTGGCGGTTTTGCCCGCCGGGGTCTACACGGTGCAGGTCAGCGCCGCTGGCGGCGGCCCCGCCCTGCTCGAGGTCTACGAGGTCCGGTACTAAACCGGCCGGCCGGCGCCCCGGTCCCCGCTCCGGGGACGGGGCGCACGGGCGTCAGTACACCTGCTCGGCGAGCAGCTGGAAGAGCTCCGCCTCGGTGATGCGCCGCTGCTGCATCGAGTCGCGCTCGCGCAGCGTGAAGGTGCCGTCTTTCTCGATCGTTTCGAAGTCGATGGTCACGCACCAGGGCGTGCCGATCTCGTCCTGCCGGCGGTAGCGGCGGCCGATGGCCCCGCCCTCGTCGTAGAACACCGCGTAGTTGCGCTTGAGCTTCGCGTGCAGCTCCCGGGCGCGGGCGACGAGCGCCTCCTTGTTCTTGAGCAGGGGCAGCACGGCGACCTTCACCGGCGCGATGCGCGGCGACAGCCGGAGGACGGTGCGCTTCTCGACGTTGCCCTTGTCGTCCGTCACGTCCTCCTCCGCGTAACCGGCGCAGAGGATCGCGAGCAAGATGCGGTCGACGCCCACGGCGGGCTCGATCACGTGCGGGACGACCTTCTGCTTGGAGGCCTCGTCGAAGTAGACCTGCGGCACGCCGCTGTGCTGCTGGTGCTGCTTCAGGTCGTAGTCGCTGCGGGCGGCGATGCCCCAGAGCTCCTGCACCCCGAACGGGTAGCGGAACATGATGTCGACCGTCCGCCGCGAATAGAACGCGAGCTTCTCCTTCGGGTGCTCGTGGAGCGAGAGGTGGGAGGCCGGCAGGCCGATGCTGAGCAGCCAGTCCTGGCACCAGCGCAGCCACTCCTCGTGGCAGGCGAGCCAGTCGGCGTCCGGATGGATAAAGTATTCCATCTCCATCTGCTCGAACTCGCGGGAGCGGAAGATGAAGTTGCGCGGCGTGATCTCGTTACGGAACGACTTGCCGATCTGAGCGATGCCGAAGGGTAGCTTCACGCGGCCGGTGTCCACCACGTTGCGGAAGTCGACGAACATGCCCTGGGCCGTCTCCGGCCGCAGGTAGGCCACGCCCGAGGCGTCGCGGAGCGCCCCGACGTAGGTCTCGAACATCATGTTGAAGGCCCGCGGCGGCGTCAGGCTGCCGGGTTCGCCGGTGGCGGGGGAGGGGACGAGCGGAACCTCCTCGGGCTTGGCCTCGGTGAAGTCGCGCGGTGATACCGGCTCCAGCTTTCCCTGCACGGCCTTCTTGCGCTTCAGCGTCTCGGCGGCCGCCTGCAGGTCCTCGGTGGTGCGCTCGCTCTCCAGCGCACTCACGTACCCGATCACCGCGCCCTCGACGATTACCGGGGAGAAGAAGAGCTGGTCGGCCCGGTACCGCTGCTTGCTCACCTTGCAGTCAACCAGCGGGTCGGTGAAGCCGGCCACGTGGCCCGAGGCCTCCCAGACCTTGGGGTGCATGATGATGGAGGTCTCGACGCCCACGACGTCATCGCGGCGGCGGACCATATCGGCCCACCAGCAGTCGCGGATGTTCTTCTTCAGTTCGACGCCGAGGGGGCCGTAATCGAAGAAGCCGTTGAGCCCGCCGTAGATCTCCGAGGACTGGAAGATGAAGCCGCGCCGCTTGGCGAGGGCGACGATGGCGTCCATGGACACGGCGGAGGGGGCGGAGGCGTCGGACATAAGGGCGGGAGTAAGCGGGTGGCGCCGGGACGGGTCAAGGGCCGGGCGGGCGGCGGCCGCGCGGCGGGCTTGCCGCGGAGCGCGTACAACATTGTATTACCGCCATGATCAAAAGCATCACGAAGATCGGGAATTCGCAGGGGCTGATCCTGGACGCCGCGTTGCTGGAGCTGGCCCGGCTCAAGTCGGGGGACGAACTCAACGTCGAGGTGCACGAGGGTGGCACCATCACCCTGACCCCGCTCCGCCCGCGTCCCGATCCGGCAAAGGTTTCGGCGGAGGTGGGCGACGTGATGCGGGACTACGCGCGCACCCTGCGGCGACTGGCGTGAAACCGTCTCCGGAAAACTGCTTCCACCTCCCGGTGGAGGTCGTGCTGGAGATTCAGGCCGAGGCCATCCGCCTCTTCGGCGGTTCGGCAGGAATCCGGGATCGCGCGCTGCTGGAGTCCGCCGTGGCGGCGCCGCAGGCCACCTGGGGAGGACGCTCCGCTTACGCCGACCTCGTGGAGATCGCGGCGGCCTACCTGTTCTTCCTCTGCCGCAACCATCCGTTTGTGGACGGCAACAAGCGGGCGGCGCTCGGTGCCTGCCTCGTCTTCCTCCGGCTGAACGGAAAAACTCCGCAACCGGACGGCCCCGAGTGGGAGGAGTTGGTGTTGGCCGTGGCGGGTGGTCAGCTCGATCGCGAGCAAACCGCGCACCGGCTGCGGGCGCTGGTACGGGAAGCGCTCTGACCCGGCCGGGCCGCGGCGCCCCCTCCGGCCTTCAGCCGCCCTTCCGCGCCCACGTGAGGGCCCACTGGCCCATCAGGGCCGCGACCACGAAATCGGCCCACGTCGTGTAGAACAGCCAGACGTCCTTGCTGAAGGCCAGCGCCACCAGCAGGTTCGCGCCGGCCATCGCGGTACCGGTGAGGGCGAGACCGAGCCCGAGCCGGCGCAGGTTCAGGTCACGGTAGGGAAGGTAGGCCGCGACCCGGCGGGCGAGGTGCTTCCCGCCGCAGAGGGCGTCAAGGGTGAAGGCCGCCGCACTCACTCCGCCGAGGGCCGTGGCCTTCAGTTGCACGGCGAAGTCCGAGTCGAAATACCAGGCGAAACCCGCCGCCAGGAGCAGCATCACGACGCCGAACAGCGCCATCCCCCCGAGCAGGTCGATGGGTTTGCGCAGGACGCGGCGGAGTGTCCACTGCAGCGGGAAGAGCGCGAGTCCGGCACCGGCCGCGACCAGTGCGGCCGTGCGCAGGTCGGTCAGCTTGCCGGTGACGAAGAACAGCAGGCCGAGGGCCACGTCGGCCGCGATCGCCGGGGCGTTGCGCCGGAAGACGCTGTTGTCGATGGCCGGCCGGTCCCCTTGACGGCTCACCAGCAGCGCGCGCATCCGCCCGAGGTACGCGTGGGGGTCGCGGTGCGATTCCCACAGGGTGACGCCGTCCCGGCTCACCCGCAGGCCGAAGGTCCACGCGTTCCGCGGCCCGGACTCGAACACCAGCGGCCCGGCCGCGGAAGGGATTTCAACCCGATGCAGCCGGTAGGGTTCCTGCTGGTAATCCTGCCGATCCTCGCGGGGCCCCTCCGGCGCGTCGACCACGAGCCGGGACCACGTGAACGCGGTCTCCAACGCGACGGGAATCTCGGCGCCCTCGACGACGGGGCGGAAGCGGTAGGTCCAGAGCTTCAAGGGCGGCGCTCCGCGGCGGTTCAGCGGGCGGGAGCTTCCTCGTCCGCGAGCAGTCGCTGCGCGAGGAAGCCGGCGGGGGCGATGAGCAGCGTCAGGAACAGGACCAAAATGAAGTTATCCAGCACGTTCACGGAAACGACGGCGTGCGGCCCGCCGACGGCGCGGGCAATCCAGGCGAGGGCCAGCGCGCCGCACCCGTAGCGCAGGGTGGCGAGGTAGGCGCGGTTGCGTTGCTGCAGTTGGTACTCGTCGATGGCCTGCTCGGGCGCGTGGGCGATGAAGCTGAGGTCGGAGAGGAAAACCAGAATCGCGGCGACCACGCCCGTGAGCAGGCAGAGGGCGGACGCCACGAGCGTGGCCGGCCGTCCCTCGGCGAGGAAGAACTTGAGCGCGAACCAGCCCCACAGGCCGGTGAGCGCGACCTGGAACAGCCGCCGCACGGTGCGCGGCGAAAGACTCAGGTAAGCGGCGGAAAGCTTGGTCTTCATCGGTGGGGATCAGGAGCGGTCGGCGCGGCCGATGCCGTAGCCGAGCAGGCCGGCGGCGAGCGCGAGGTGCGCGATCAGCCAGATGCGCTGCCAGCGCGGGCGTTGGCCCCACGGCTGGTCGGGGTTGAAGGGATCGAAGATCAGCCCGATGCCGGCGGAACCGGCGGCGCTGACGGGATCGTCGCGCAGGAACATCTGGTAGGCGGCCAGCAGGAGGAAGAGGCCGTAAGCAAGGCGGTAGAAGAGGCGGAGGCCCGGCGAGGAGGTTTTCATGGCAAAGGAAGGTTCGTTGGCGAAAGCGGGGGCGCCTCGTCAGGTCCGCCGCAGGCGGCGCCAGAAATAGGCCGCGCAGGTCGCGGTGAAGGTGGCCAGATAGAGACCGTAGCGGTGGACCGGCGGGGCCGCCCCCGTGGCGGCGAGGAGCTCCCAGCAGGTCGCCGTGAGGATGAAGGCCTGCAGCCCCACGAAGCTCGACCAGAGCTGATCGGAGATCTCGACCTCGTCGACGCGCCGAATCCAGATCGCGTTCAACCCGACCACCGCGGCCGCCAGCAGCGCGGCGCCCACCCAGGCGAGGGCGGGCGGCAGCCGCGGGAGCCAGTTCTCCTCCGACAAGGCCAAGACGATCCCGGCGACCAGCCCGAGGACGACCAGCAGGACTTGCGGGGTGGCGCGGCGGACTTCCTGGGCGCGGAGCTTGCGCTCGCCGTTGGCAGGCGCGGAGGTTTCGGGCGAAGGGTTCATCGGGCGGCGGGATGGGTGTCGTCGAAAATCTCCTCGATCGGCCGGTCGAAGAGCCGGGCGATGCGAAACGCGAGCGTGAGGGAGGGATCGTGCTTGCCCGTCTCGATCGCGTTCACCGCCTGCCGCGAGACCTCCAGGTGCCCCGCCAACTCGGCTTGGCTCCAGTTGCGCTCGGCGCGGAGGACTCGCAGGCGATTTTGCATCCGGAGGAAGCAAGACGCGCTAACCTGACATAATGTCAAGTATGCTTTACTCATTTGGCCCGGCGCACTCCGGTTGCGGGGGAGCGCGGGGAGAAGCCGGGACGGGCCTAGAAGCGGCCGTTGAGGCCGGCCGTCACGGACGTGCCGGCGAAGAGCTTGAACTGCATCCGATCGGGGACGCCGCGGTACGCGGACTGGGGCGCGTTGGTGAGGTTGTTGACGTCGAGCGAGAGGCTGACCGCCGGGCGGACCTGGTAGCCGACGCCGGCGCTGAGCACGGTGCGGGCGGCGAGGTAGCGGCTGCGGGCGGGCTGCCCTTCGGTGAACTCGGTGATCGATTCCCCGGTGTGGTTGACGATCAGCCGGGAGGTGAAGCCGCGGTGGCGCCAGAAGAGGCTGGCGTTGGCGGTGCGGGGCACGAAGCCCTCGACGTCGCGGCCCTCGCGGCGGCCGCGGCCGCCGTAGTCACCGTGGGCGGCGAGCGCGGTGAGGTTGAGCGAGGCGCCGAGTCCGCGGAGAAGGCCCGGCAAGAAGGTGAACTGCTGTTGGTAACTGAGCTCCCAGCCCTGCACGAAGGCGGTGCCAGCATTGGCGCTGCTCAGGCGCGTGAAGCCGCCGAATTCCCCCGCGTAGCCGTTGTCGGTGCCCGTGCCGATCGTGCCGGAGGCGATGCCGCTCACGATGAAGTCGCGGATCGTCTTGTGGAACCAGCCGATCGTCAGGTTGCCCACGGGTTCGAAGTAGTACTCGAGGGTGGCGTCCCAGTTGCGCGCGGTCTGCGGCAGCAGCGAGGGGTTATTCACCGTGAGCGTCTGCGCGGCCTCGTTGATGGTCTCGTTGGGCAGGAGGCTGCTGAGCGGCGGCCGGCCGAAGCTGGTCGACCAGCTCAGGCGCGCCTTCCAGCTCGGGGCGAGGTCGCGGGTCAGGTGGATGCTCGGGAACGCCTGCGTGTAGCTGCCGCGGAGCTCGCGCCGGGTGCCGGCGTAGTCCCGCAGCGCGGAGCCGACCGGATCGGCCGCCTGCTGCGCCACGGTGCTCGGGACGCGCGCGCGGACCCAACCCCAGCTGTTGGTCGCGGTCTCCTCGACGCGCACCCCCGCGAGGAAGCCGGTGTCGCCTACGCGGCCCTGGGCCATTCCGTAGCCGGCGGTGACGGTCTCGGTGACACGCCGCGTGCCGGTGAAGCGCTGCATCTGGCCCCAGTAGAGGTCTTCGCGCCAGAGGACCGGCTCGATCGGCTGGCGGTCGCGGAAGAACTGGGACGCGTACCAGAAGGGGACGGCGAAGCCGGTTTTGCGGCGGTTGACGGTGCGGATGGAGGGATCGGCGGGGAGGGTGGTGCCGAGGTAGCTCCAGCGCCGGTGGCGGTTGAAGTCGTGGACGAACTGTTCGCGCCAGTGGAGGCCGGCCTTGAGGAACGTGCGGAGAGCGGGGAGCTCGTACTTGGCGTGGGCGCGGGCCTCGCGGACTTCGTGGTCGTTGTCGACGTTGTTGTTCTGGAAGAAGCCGTTGAGGCGGTAGTTCTCCGGCCGGGTGAGGTCGGGGCCGGCGGTCTGGAGGAACTGCGGGTAGAGGTCGGAACGGGTGCGGTCGAGGATCCAGCCCGCGCCGTTGACGCGCATCGTGAACTGGCCGCCGTCGTTGCCGAAGCCGTTATTGATGTGGGTGGCGCTGAACATCACCCCGGCCTCGAGCTGCAGGGGGCCGGTGCGGTGTTCCCAGCCGAGGTCCCCGGTGCGGGTGCGCAGGAAGAAATTGTTCGGACCCTGCGTGAGGACATCGAAGTTGGACGCGGTGGAGGGGCGGACCTGGGTGATGCGGTCGGTGTAGCCCGGGAGGATGCCGGCCGTGCCGGTCGTGCCGACGACTTGGTTGGTGAAGGCGCGCGTGGTGAAGCGGAGTTTCCCCATCTCGTTCGCGTCGTTGTAGATCGCGTTGAACGTGAGCTTGGTGCGAGGGGTCGGCCGGTACTCGGCCTTGAGGTTCACGCTGGCCTGCTTGCGGTTGTTGTACTGGTCGAAGGTGTTGTAGTCCCAGAGGAAGGCGGGCTCGGTGAGGGTGTTCTGGAAATCGCGGGTGGTGCTGTGGGCGGCGCCGACGTTCTCGCTGTAGAACGTGTTGAGGGTGATGCCGAGGTTGCGCGTGCCGCCGCCGACATCGAGCACCTCCCACCAGCCGACGTTGAGCAGCGGGTGGGCGCGGTGGCCCTCGCGGAGCGGGATCTGGTCGGTGAAGGCCGGGGCCCAGCGGATCGCGAAGTTGTACGTCACGCGCCGCCGTTCCTGCATCGCCAGCGGGGAGCGGCTGCGGAGGTTGATGGTGCCGCCGAGGGAGTCGGCGCCGCGGTCC
This sequence comes from Opitutaceae bacterium, assembly GCA_044370095.1. Taxonomy (GTDB): domain Bacteria; phylum Verrucomicrobiota; class Verrucomicrobiia; order Opitutales; family Opitutaceae; genus ER46. The sequence continues at coordinate 7,419 of JBILWD010000021.1, forward strand.
GGGGTGTGGCCCTTGATCAGCTCGAGGCCCTCGAACATCGCGCCGGTGAGGTTGTTGATGCGGCCCTGGCGGGCCATCGCGCCTTGGGTGGAGAGCATCCCGCCGTCGAGGGTGATGTTGTTCAGGTTCGCGCCCATCCCGCGCACGGTGAAGCCGTCGATGCCGTTCTCGAGGTTGAGGGCGCCGGTCACGCCGGGGAGCAGGATCGCCAGCTCGCTCGCGCTCATATTCGGCAGGTTCCCGTAGGAATCCATCGCGACCACATTTTTGACGTTGGCCGCGTTGCGCTGGGCGGTGATGGCCGCGGCGCCGCCCTCGCGCTCGCCCGCGACGGTGAAGGCCTCGAGGCGGTAGACGCCCGAGGTGAGCGCGAAGTCGAGGGTCGCACGGCCGCCGGCCGGCACGGTGAGCGTCCGCCGCTGCGCGTCGAGGCCGGTGTAGGCCGCGGCGACCTCGAGGCTGCCGGCGGGCAGGCCGGTGAACTCATAGCGTCCCGCCTGATCGGTGAGCGTCGCGCGGCCGAGGGCCGGAAGGGTGACGCGCACGCCCTCCAGCCGGTCGCCGGTGGCGGCGTTGCTCACGTGGCCGGCCAAGGTGCCGGCGGGCTCTGCGGCGGCGGCGAAAGCGGTCAACGCGGTGAAGGTGAGTGCGAGCAGGGTGGCCGCGCGGGCGGCGAGGAGGCGGGGCATACGGGGTGGGGTGCTGGGGGTTTCTCCCCGTGACGCGCGTCCCCGGCAAGCCCATCCCTCGCGGTTGGGTTTGACGCTGGCGCGTTCTTCGGGAGCGTCGCCGCATCCAACCCTGTATGAACATCCCCCTGCTCCGCGCCGCCGCCCTCACTGTGGCGGTCGCTCCCGTGCTCTGGTCCCAGACCCCCAACCGGACCTTCTCCGCCCAGTACTCGTTCGGCGACAGCCTCAGCGACACCGGCAACCTGTTCGCCGCGACGAGCGCCCTCGGCGCCGGGAACCCGCCCGCGCCCTACTACCAAGGCCGCTTCTCGAACGGCCCCGTCTGGACGGAACTGCTGGGCACCACGCCCGCGCTCGCCGTCACGGCCCCGCCTTCCGCGCGCACGAGCCTGAACTTCGCCGTGGGTGGCGCCACGGCCGCCGGCTCCTCGCAGTTGCCGCCTTCCCTCGGCGTGCAGGTCGCGCAATTCGTCCAGCGCGGGATCACCCCCGCCCCGACCGACCTCTTCACCGTCCTCGCCGGCGCGAATGACCTGATTCCGGCCCTCAGCTCCCCGGCCACTGCCGCCAACCCGGCGACGCTCGACACCGCCGGGATCGCGACCGCCCAAGTGGTCGCCGGCCAGGTCCAGACCCTTGTCGCCCGCGGCGCTCGCAACCTCGTGGTGGGCGGCTTGCCCAACCTCGGCCGCACCCCTCGCGCCCTCGCCGCCGGCGGAGTGGCCGGGGCCGGGTTCACCTTCGGCAACCGCGCCACCACGGCCTTCAACCAGGAACTGCGCGCCCGGCTGTCCCTCGTCGCCGCCTCCGCTCCCGAAGTGAATTTGGTGTTCGTCGACCTCCAGGGGATCGTCGACCGCATCGCCGAGTCCGGCGCTGCCCTCGGCTTCACCAACACGACCTCGTTCTTCCTCGCCCCCGCCGCGCAGGGGGGCGGCCAAGGCAACCCGAACGGCTACGTGTTCTGGGATGATATCCATCCCTCCGCCCGCACCCACGCCATCCTCGCCGGGATGGTCACCGAGCAGCTGAACCCGGAGCGGGCCCTCGGATTCACCGCCACCCAGGGCAGCGCGGCCCTCGCGCTCGCCGGGCTGGGCAGCGCCGCCTTCGAGGCCCGCACCGCCCACCTCGCCCGCCCGCAAAGCAACGGCGGGGCCTACGCCGCGGTCCAGTACGCTGATGGCGAACGCGCGCGCGACGCGTGGCGCCCCGGCTTTGGCTACCGCGGCCAGGTCGTCCTCGCGGGCGCCGACAAGCGCCTCAACCCCGGCCTGACCCTCGGCGGCGCCCTTTCCACCGGCCGCCTCTCCGCTCGGGTGGATGCCGCCGGCGGCAACTACCGCGTCGAGGACACCGGCGCCCGCGTCTACGGCGCCTGGCTGCTCGCCGGGGTGACGCTCACGGCGGACGTCGATTACGGCGTGCTCGCCGTGGAGGACATCCGCCGGACGACCGCCTTCGGCGGCCTCGCCACCCGCGCCCGCACCGCCGGGGATCGCTGGGGCGCCGGGCTCCGCGGTTCCTGGGCCCTCGCGGCCGGCGGCACCGAGCTGCGCCCCTGGCTCGGGCTGCGCACCCACCGGGTCACGCTCGAGGCGCACCAGGAGAAGGACCTCCCCGCCCTGCCGATGGCCTACGAGGCCCAGGAGGCCAACAGCACCGCCGGCTCCGTCGGTCTCGACGCGAGCTGGGCGACCAAGCTCGACGGCCGCGGCTTCCGCTTCGACCTGCGCGGTGCGTGGCACGAGGAAATCAGCCCCGGCAAGCGCTCGGTCACGGGCCGCCTGGCGGACAACTTCACCCGCCCGGCCACGGTTTACACCACCGCCGGCGACGGTGGCGGGCTGGAGTTCGGCGCCGCTGCGACGCTGGCCCTGAGCCAGCGCTGGAGCGCCTCCCTGAGCTACAACGGCGACATCCGCCCCGGCGAGCGCCTCGCCAGCCGCGCCGCCTTCGCGATCCAGACCGGCTTCTGAGCTGGCTTCCCCTTGGTACCGGCCGCGGCCGGTGCCCCTTCCGCCGGCGGCGGGCCTCGGCCCCCGCCGGCGTTGCTTTTGTGTGCGGTCGCTTGCGGCGGCGGCGAGACTCTCCCAGCTTGGCCGCGTCTTTCCTCCCGTCCGGAACCTCTTTCGTATGCCCTCCGCCCTCCGCTCCCGCCTCGTGCTCGCCCCGATGCTCGCGTTCGTCCTCGGCCTCGCCGGCACCTCCGGCCTCACCCTCTGGGCCGCCGAGGGCAAATCCGGCCGCAAGGCTGAGAAGTCCGCCCCCAAGGCGAAGGCCGAGCCGGCAGCACCCGCGCCGGCCGGCGGCGCCCTCAGCCTCAAGGTCGACGCGAAGCCCATCAACCGCGACGCCGCCGAGCGGGTTAGCTACTCCTCGGTGGTGCGCCGCACCGCCGGCAGCGTGGTCTACGTCTACTCCAGCAAGGTCGCCCGCGCCCCCGAGTTGCCCCCCTATTTAAACGATCCCCGCCTGCGCCGCTTCTTCGAGGAGATGCTACCTCGCGGCGGCGATGAGGACGAGGCGCCCGGCAACCGCGCCCCCCGCAACAACAACCGCTCGCCCCGCAACCGCGGCTCCGACCAGACCCAGCAGGGCCTCGGCTCCGGCGTCGTCATCACCGCGGATGGCTACATCGTTACCAACCATCACGTGGTCGACGGGGCGGACGACGTGAGCGTCTCCCTCGGCGAGTCCAACCGTCGCTACGCCGCGAAGGTCGTCGGTCGCGACCCGGGCACCGACCTCGCGGTGCTGAAGATCGAGGCGGAAAACCTTTCCCCCGCGACCTTCGCCGACAGCGACCAGGTCGAGGTGGGCGATATGGTACTCGCCATCGGCAACCCCTTCGGCGTCGGCCAGTCGGTCAGCCGCGGCATCGTCAGCGCCCTGAGTCGCGGGATGGGAATGGGGGTCTTCGAGGACTTCATTCAGACCGACGCCGCGATCAACCCTGGCAATTCCGGCGGCGCCCTGATCGACACCGACGGCCGCGTGGTGGGCATCAACAGCGCGATCCTGACCCGCAGCGGCAGCTCCGCGGGCATCGGCTTCGCCATTCCCGCCAACCTCACCCGCTTTGTGGTCGAGCAGCTGGTCAACAACAACGGCAAGGTCGAGCGCGGCTTCCTCGGCGTGCGCCCGCAGGAGCTCACCGACGAGCTCACCGCCTCCTTTGGCACCGAGAAGGGCGCTCTGATCAGCGAGGTCACCGAGGGCAGCCCAGCGGAGAAGGCCGGGATTAAGTCCGGCGACGTCATCCTCCGCATCGAGCGCACCGAGATCCGCGACGCCCGCCACCTGCTGCTCACGATCAGCAAGATTGCGCCCGGCACCGAGGTGGAGGTGCAGATCCTGCGCGGGAACTCGCGCGAGACGCTCCGCGCGAAGCTCACCCGCCGCGATGAAGATGCTTTGGATCGGGAGGACGGTACGCCCGGCAAGAAGGACGAGGGCGTGCTCAACGGGGTCGGGGTGGGCGATCTCACCCCTGAAACCCGCACCCGCCTGCAGATCCCCGCCCGCATCAAGGGCGCCCTGATCACCAACATCGACCCAGAGAGCCCGGCCGCCCGCCAGGGCCTGCGCGAGGGAGACATCATCCTAGAACTGGACCGCCGCGCGTGCACCAACGCCGATGAGGCCGTCAAGTTGAGCGAGGAGATCAAGGGTCCCAAGGTGCTGGTGCTCGTCTACCGCAGCGGGCGGACCCGTTACCTCGCCATCGACGAGTCGAAGTGAGTCCGGTTTAGGCTCGCCGGCGGCCGCTGCCCCGCCCGACATCGTTGTGGTTATGGCCGAACTCCCCGAAGCCGTCTCCCACCCGCTCGAGCTGCGGCACGAGCACCGGCTGTGTTTCACCCGTGGGGTGTTCGCGCCGGGCAATCCGCTGCTCGCGTCGGTACTGGCCCCCCGCGACGCCGGTATTACGCCCCGCGCGCTGGTCTGCTGGGATGCCGGGCTGGAGAACGCGTTCCCCGGCTTCGCGGCGCGGATCGAGGCGTGGTTCGCCGCCCACGCGGATCGAGTGCGCCTCGCCGCCCCGCCGGTCCGGTTGCCCGGAGGCGAGCCCGCGAAGAACGACCTGCGCCACCTCGAGACGGTCTGGGCGGCGATCAACCAAGCCGGGCTGTGCCGGCATTCGTACGTGGTCGCCGTCGGCGGCGGCGCGGTGCTGGACCTAGTCGGCTTCGCAGCGTCCACCGCCCACCGCGGGATCCCGTTGGTCCGCCTGCCCACCACCAGCCTGAGCCAGGGGGACGGTGGCGTCGGGGTGAAGAACGGGATCAACTTCTTCGGGAAGAAGAACTGGCTGGGGGCGTTCAGCGTGCCGCACGCGATCGTCAACGACCTGGATTTCCTGGCCGGCCTGCCGCCGCGCGAGCGCCGTTGCGGGCTGATCGAGGCGGTGAAGGTCGCGCTGATCCGGGACGGCGCGTTCTTCCACACCATCGCCGCGCAGGTCGCGGCCCTCCGCGCGCTGGAGCCGGCGCCCTTCGAGGCGGTGATCTGCGAGAGCGCGCGCCAGCACCTCCGGCACATCGCCACCGCGGGTGACCCGTTTGAGAAGGGCTCCGCCCGGCCGCTCGATTTCGGGCACTGGGCCGCGCACAAGCTCGAGCAGCTCTCCGAGTTCCGCGTCAGCCACGGCGAGGCGGTCGCCGTCGGGATGGCGATGGACCTGATTTACGCGCGCCGCACCGGACTGCTTCCAGAACCCGTGGCCGAGCACATCCTTGAGGTGATCCGGGGCCTCGGGTTCGAGCTCTTCGCGCCGGTGCGGGAGATCCGCGGCGACCGCGGCCGGCAGGACTTCCTCGAGGGCCTCGAGGAGTTTCGGGAACACCTCGGCGGCCGGCTCACCATCCCGATGATCCGCGCCCCGGGCGAACGCCTCGAGATCCACGCGATGGACGGCGCCGTGGTGAAGGCCGCCTTCGACGAGCTGCGGGCGCGTTATGGCTGACCGCCTCGCGATCCTCAACGTCGTCGGCCTCACCCCGCGGCTGCTCGGCCCCGCTACCCCGCGCCTCGCGCGCGCCGCCGCGGAGGGCGGGTTGCGCCGCGTCCGCCCCGTCCTGCCCGCGGTCACCTGCACCGCGCAGTCCACCTACCTCACCGGTCTGCCCCCCGCGGGACACGGCGCGGTGGCCAATGGCTGGTTCGACCGCACCCTCGCCGAGCACCATTTCTGGAAGCAGTCCAACCATCTGGTCACGGGCGAGAAGCTCTGGGAAACCGCGCGGCGCGCCCGCCCCGGCTTCACCTGCGCCAAGCTCTTCTGGTGGTACAATATGTACTCGTCGGCGGACTGGTCGATCACGCCGCGCCCGATGTACTTGGCCGACGGGCGCAAGGTCTTCGACGTCACCAGCCACCCCCTTTCGATCCGCGACGCCATCCGCGGCGACCTCGGGCCCTTTCCGTTCCCTGCCTTCTGGGGCCCCGCCGCCGGCATCGCCTCCTCGGCGTGGATCGCCCGCTCGGCCGAGTGGATCGAGGAGCGTCACCGGCCCGACCTGTCGCTGGTCTACCTCCCGCACCTCGACTACGACCTCCAGCGCTTTGGTCCAGACGACCCCCGCGCTGCGACCGCCGCCGGGCAGATCGACGCCGTGGTCGGGGGGCTCCTCGACTTCTTTGCCGCCCGCGGCGTCCGGGTGCTGTTGCTCTCGGAGTACGGCATCACCCGCGTGCGGCGCGCCATCCCGTTGAACCGGGTGCTGCGGGGCGAGGGGTGGCTGACGCTCAAGGACGAGCTGGGCCGGGAACTGCTCGATGGCGGGGCCAGCCGCGCCTTCGCGCTCACCGACCACCAGGTGGCCCACGTCTACGTCCGCGAACCCGCCTTGCGCCCCGCGGTGCGCGCGCGGCTGGAGGCGACGCCCGGCGTGGCCCGGGTGCTCGGCGGCGAGGAACTGCGGGCGGCTGGCCTCGACCATCCGCGGTCCGGCGACCTCGTGGCGTTCGCGGACGAGGACGCCTGGTTTTCGTATTACCATTGGGAGGATGACCGCCGCGCCCCGGATTTCGCGCGCTGCGTGGATATCCACCGCAAGTACGGCTACGACCCCGTCGAGCTGTTCCTCGATCCCGCGTTGCGCGCGCCGCGCCTGACGGTGGCGGCTAAGCTCCTGCGGCGGAAGCTGGGTTTCCGCGGCTTGCTGGACGTGATCCCGTTGGACGCGTCGCTGGTGGGGGGCTCGCACGGGACCTGCCCGGCGGATTCCGCCGATTGGCCGGTGCTGATCGGTGCGGGTGGGGCGGCGGGCGATTCGCCGCTGGCGGCCACGGAGGTGCACCCGCGCCTGCTCGCTGCCTGCGGGGCGTGAAAAAGGCGCCGCGGGGAGGCGGCGCCTTCGGGAGAACCAGTGAGGTTCGACGGGGCTCAGCCCTCGCGGGCGGGGAGCAGCTTCTCGACGCGGACCTTCTCGAGGCGGGCGAAGACCGGCACACCGTTGTCGTGCGGCACCACGGTCTCGCCCTGGATGAGGGGCTGGGCGTAGCGGAGGAACTGGAAGTTCATCGAGACGCCGTCCTCGTTGATCCACTCGCGGGGGAGCTTCTTCACCGAGTTCGCGACCTCGGAGAGCGGGGCCAGCCCGGTCTCGGTGGTGTACTGCTCGCCGTCGCCGCGGAGGAGCGTGACCATCTTGTCGGTCTCGCCGCGGATGGCGGCCTCGACGGCGGCCTCGCCGGCGAGAAAGGCCTCATCGGCGTCGGTCTTGGAACCGGCGTGGGCGGCGCAGCGCTGGAGGATGCCGGGCTTGGCGACGCGGACCTTCACGCCGGGGAGGTTCTGGCCGAGGATATCGGCGAGGGCGTCACCGGCCCCGCCGAGCTGGGCGTGGCCGAAGGCGTCCGTCTGGGCGTTGGCGGCGAGGTAGTTGCCGTCTTGGTCGATGAGGCCCTCGGCGACGACGATCAGGCAGTACTTCTCGCGCTTGAGCACGCGGCGGACTTCCTCGAGGACCTTCTCTTGGTTGAAGGCGACCTCGGGGAGAAGGATCAGGTGCGGCGGGTCGTGCGGGTGGTCCTTGCGCTTGGCGAGGGCGGCGCCGGCGGCGAGCCAGCCGGCGCTGCGGCCCATCACCTCGATGATCGAGACCAGATCGCCCTGGCCCATCGCCTCGTTGTCGCAGGCGACCTCGCGGACGCTGGTGGCGATGTACTTCGCGGCGCTGGCGTAGCCGGGGGTGTGGTCGGTGATCGGCAGGTCGTTGTCGATCGTCTTGGGCACGCCGATCACGCGGAGCTCGTAGCCCTGCTGCTGGGCGAGCTTGGAAATCTTGTCCGCGGTGTCCTGGGAGTCGTTGCCCCCGATGTAGAAGAAGTAGCGGATATTGTGGGCCTTAAACACCTCGAGCACACGGTCGAAGTCGGCCTGGGACTTGAGCTTGTAGCGGCAGGTGCCGAGCGCAGCGCCAGGCGTGTGGCGGAGGGCGCGGATCTGCTGCTGGGACTCGGAGGCGAGGTCGATCAGGTCCTCCTGCAGGATGCCGAGCACGCCGTTGAGGGCACCGTAGATCTCCTCGATGCACTCGTGGTTGAGGGCCTCGTTGACGATGCCGGCGACGCTGGCGTTGATGACGGAGGTGGGGCCGCCGGACTGGCCTACCAAGACGTTTCCTACGAGTTCAGCCATAACTAAGGTGGAGGTGATAGGTTGCGAAGCCGATGAAAGGGACAGCAAGCCGGTGGCGTCCGGCGCTGGCAAACCCAAATTTCCCCGGCGTCCCGCTAAGCCGGACTCATTCAGTTGATCAGGTCGCATCGAGGTGACCTGCCGGCACCTTTCAGTGGCTCTCTCCCGTCGCCATACCCTCCGGGTATGCCTCGGTCTTTCGCCTCTGAAATGTGCTCGCCATCTCTCCCCGCTGCTCCGCCTCCAACTGCATGAGTCCGGCTAAGGGCGGAAGCGCACGGTCTTCTCGGTCTGGCGGGCGAGGAAAACCAGCGTCACGCGCCGCTCGCCGTCGCGCACGCGCACGGAGTTGATCTGCGTCGGGAATTGCTCACCGAGGGCTCGGTGGTGCACCCGGCAGCCCTCGATCCCGTCGGGCAGCGGGATCTCAAAGTGGAACCACAGCTCGTTTTCCGCGTCGCGGACTTCGCGCCCGACCCAGACTAGCGGGGCGAGCTGGCCGTCCGGGGTGCGCACGGTGAAGGTCGACGCGAGGTAAGCCCGGGTGGCCGCATCGAACTCGGCCGGCGGGGTGGAGGCGAGGGCGAGGCGGCGGCGCGCGTGGACGCTGAGGGCGGCCTCGAAATCGTCGATGAAGACGCGCAGGGAGACCTCGAGGCGGCGGGTGGCCGCGTTGTAGTCGGCCTCCGCCACGGAGGTGTGGATCGCGTGGGCGGCGAGCGGCGGGGCCGCCGCTAGGAATCCCGCGAGCAACGTCGCGCGCAGCCAGGGGATCACGGCGCGGCGGGCGGGGCGGGAGGGGTCCGGAGCTCGCGCATCGGGTTTCGCTCCGCGTCCTCCTTGTAGAGCTGGAACGGCGTGCGCACCAGCCGCCGCGGCCAGAAGTTGTTCTCCAAGTCGCCGTCCGCCAGCTCGTCCCGCGGGTCGAGGGTCACGGCGCGCAGCTCTTTGGTCGTGAGGATCAGCTTGCTGCAGCGGGTGGTGTCGTGGCGCCAGATCTCCGCGCCGAGCAGACGCTCCTCGACGGTGCCGTCCGCGTACTCGAGGCGCAGCGGCAGCGGCATCACGATTCCGCCGCGGTTGGTGAACTCGAGCAGGTAGAAGTTCCGCGGGGTGTGGAGCAGTGCCGGATCGATCTTCTCCGCGGCCAGCTCCTTCACCAGCGCCTCGTGCCGCGCGCGCTCGCTCGGCAGCACGGTGGCGTCGTCGTGGCCGTCGTAGAAGTCCCGCAGCTCCGGGTGCTGGTCGACCCGCTTCGGCAGGCTGGCGTTGAGCGCGCGGGTGGTGGTGACGGGGCGCGCGCGGCGCTCGGCTTCCACCCGCGGCTTCTCCACCGCCGGATCCCGGCGGTCGAGCTGCAGCCAGCGCACCTGCTCGATCGCGAGGTCGACGTGATCCGTACTGTAGAACCAACCGCGCCAGAACCAGTCGAGGTCCGTACCGCTGGCGTCCTCCATCGTCCGGAAGAAGTCAGCCGGCGTGGGCCGCTTGAACTGCCAGCGCCGGCTGAAGGTGCGGAACGCGTGGTCGAAACGCTCGCGCCCGAGGACCACGTCGCGCAGGAGGTTCAGCGCCACGGCGGGCTGGTGGTAGGCGTTGTTGCTCAAGTCGACGATGGAGTCGGATTGGGTCATCACTGGCACGCGGCCCGGGCGGCGCAGGTAGTCGCGTAGGAGCCGCGCGTCGCGCCGCTGGGGGTAGTCCTTTTCCCATTCCTCCTGCGCCACGAGCTGGAGGAACGAGTTCAGGCCCTCGTCCAGCCAGGTCCACTGGCGTTCGTCGGAATTGACGATCATCGGGAACCAGTTGTGGCCCACCTCGTGGATCACGACGCCGATCAGGGCGTACTTGGTGCGCTTGGGGTAGGTGCCGTCGGCCTCCGGGCGGGGGCGGTTGAAGCAGATCATCGGGTACTCCATCCCGCCGCCGACGGGGGCGTTCACGGAGATGGCGACCGGGTAGGGGTAGGGGAAGGCGAGGCGCCCGTAGACGTCGAGGGTGTGGACGATGGCGGCGGTTGAGTAGCGGTCCCAGAGGGGCATCGCCTCGCGCGGGTAGAGGGACATCGCGAGCACGGGGCGGCCCTCGTGGTGGTGGCCGGGGGCGCCCTGGGCGTCCCAAACAAAGCGGCGGGAGCTGGCGAAGGCGAAGTCGCGCACGTTGCGCGCGGTGAAGTGCCAGGTGCGGGTGCCGGTCGCCCGGCCCTTAGCCGCGGCCTCCGCCTCCTCCGGCGTCACAATGAACATCGGGCGCGGGGCGGTCTCGGCGGCGCGCAGCCGCTCGCGTTGCGCGGGGGAGAGGACTGCGGCGGGGTTCCGGAGCTCGCCGGTGGCGGTGACGATGTGATCCGCCGGCACGGTGAGGCGGACGTCGTAGTCGCCGAACTCGAGGGTGAACTCCCCGCTGCCGAGGTACTGCTGGTGCTGCCAGCCGGCGTAGTCGGTGTAGGCCACGAGGCGGGGGAACCACTGGGCGACGGCGTAGAGGGCGTGGCCGTCGGGGAACACCTCGTAGCAGGTGCGGGAGGCGCCGCCGGTGGAAGGGTTGAGCTGGTAGTCCCAGCCGAGGGCGAGCGTGAAGCGGCCGCCGGGGGGGAGCGGAGCGGGCAGGTCCACCCGGAGCATCGTCCCGTGGATGACGTGGGCGAGGGCGCGACCCTCGCCGTCCCGGAGGTCACGCAGGCGGAGGTCGCTGTGGTAGGTCTCGGCGACCAGCAGCTCTTGGAGGGTGCGGTAGGACATCCGGCCGCTCTCCGGAGGCGTGCGGGGGAGTTCGCGGGCGGCGGCGCCGCGGGCGAAGAAGTTCGGGTCGAGCTGGAGCCAGAGGTAATCGAGCGCGTCGGGGGACGCGTTGTGGTACGTGATGCGGGCCTGGCCGGAGAGGCGGTGGGTGGTCTCGTCGAGCGTGGCCTCGATCACGTGGTCGGCGCGGTTCTGCCAGTAGGCGGGCCCGGGGGCGCCCGCGGCGTTCCGCTGCGGGTTGGGGGTCGGGAGGAGCTGCTCCAATTGCTGGAACCGGGCGGCTGGATTGGCGGCGGCGGTGAGCGGGCAGAGCGCAAGCAGCAGGGCGAGGGCGCGGGGCGGCGGCATAGCAGGTGCCTACTGTGCCGCGCCCGCCGTCGCCAGCGTGGAGTTGAGGGTAGAGGCGGGCGCGATTCTGCCGTTGCCGGGCCGGGCGCCGGGCCTAGCCTGCCCGCAAATGGTCAAAGGTCAGAAGGTCATCTGCGTGAACGATCTGTTCTCCCCGACGGTGCGGGCGCTCTACAAGCAGCTCCCCGTCAAGGACACGATCTACACCGTGCGCGAGGTGTTCCTCGGCCGGGAGAAGATCGTCAAGGGCGGCGACAGCGCCACGGTCGGCTTGCTCCTCGAGGAGTTGGTGAACCCAAAGGACCCGTTCCACCAGGGCGAGCAGGAGCTCGGGTTTAGCTCGGAGCGGTTTGCGCCGCTCAACGAGCTGCCGGACGAGAAGGCCGAGGTGGAGGAAGTGGTCGCCGTCGGCGGCTGGGCCCCGGTCCCCGCCTGAGCGGGGACGCGGGTCGCGGGTCGCTCAGACGAGCGACCAGGGGGAGCGCATCGCGCGGCCGCGCAGGCGATTGGCCATCGCGTCGCCGACGAACTCTTCCTTCACCGGGTCCCACTTCAGGGGCCGGCCGAGCACCATCGCGATCTGGCCCAGGTTGCACACGGTGGTCGTGCGGTGGCCGATCTCGACGTCCGCGATCGGCTTCTTCCGCGAGCGCACGCAGGCGAGGAAGTTCTCGTGGTGGTCGTTGCTCAGCTCCAGCTGGATCTTCTTTCCGGCGGCCTGCATCTCACGAAGCAGGTCCGGGTTCGAGGCGGTCATCCGGTTGCGCGAGATGTCTACCCAGCCGCGCTCGCCGATGAACCGCGAGGTGCCGCCGCCCTCGTGGCGGGTGCGGCAGGTCATCGGCACGCCGTTGGCGTAGCGCACGGTGAAGTCGACCTTGGTCGCGTTCGAGAACAGGCCGCTGCTGGGGAACTCGCCGCGCCCCTCCACCGCGACCGGGCCGCCCGCGTCCGCATCCATCGCCCACTGGCCGATGTCGAGGTAGTGGGCGCCCCAGTTGGTGACCTGGCCGTAGGCGCTGTCAGAAATGAAGCGGAAGTTGTAATGGCAGCCGAGGGACGAGTACGGGCGCCAGGGGCTGGGCCCGAGCCACATTTCCCAGTCGAGGCCCGCGGGCACCGGCTCGGGTTTCCAGTTCGCGCCCACGTGCCGGTTGTTGGGCGGGATGAAGCACTCGATGCGCTCCAGCTTGCCGAGGCCCTGGTTGCGCACGTATTCGGCCACGTCGTGGAACCGCTTCATCGAGCGGTGCTGGGTGCCGTGTTGGGCCACGCGGTTGTATTTGCGGGCGGCGGCGACGACGGCCCGGCCCTCCTCGATGGTGAGGGTCATCGGCTTCTCGATGTAGACGTCCTTGCCGTTGCGCATCGCGTCGATCGCGACCAGCGCGTGCCAGTGGTCGGGGGTGCAGATGAAGACCGCGTCGATGTCCGGCCGGCGGTTCAGCTCCCGGAAGTCGGCGTACGCCTTGCAGTCCTGGGTGCCGTAGGTGCGGTTGACGCGTGCGGCGCCCTCGTCGCGGCGCTCACGGTCGACGTCGCACACGGCGAGGATGCGCACGGTCTCCTGCTCGCCGAGGAGTTTCCCGTAGTGGCTGTCGGCGATGTTGCCGGAGCCGACGATGCCGACGGTGATTTTCCGGCTCGGGGCGTTGGCGCCGCGGAGGCCGGAGGGGAGGATGAGGGGCGCGACGGCGGTCGCGGCGGCGAGGCCGGACTGCTTGAGGAACGCGCGGCGGGCGAGGGGAAGCGGGGGCGTCATACGGGTCAGGCTTTGAGGTGGTCGAGGGCGCGGGCCGCGGCGTCGCGGACCACGGGCGCCTCGGAGGGGTTGGCTTGGATGCCGGCGAGGACGGCGCGGACGGTCGTGTCGCCGCGCAGCGCGATGGTGCCGATCAGGCCGGCCTTGGCGGGGCCGGAGAGGGAGCCGAGCGCGTCGCGCAGGGCGGCGTCGGCCTCGGGGCCGGTGACGGGCTGTAGGGCGTAGCGTGCATCCTCCGTGGTCTTGGGATCCTTCAGCAGCGGGGCGAGCACGGGGACGCTGCGCGGGCCGGCGACGAGGGCCAGCATCTGGCAGACGAAGGCGCGGCCAGCGTCGGTGATTCCGGCGAGGCGGAGGGCTTCGAGCAGACGACCCTCGATGCGCTCGCGATCGGCGGGGAGCGAGTCGAGCACCTGCTCGCGCACGCTCCAGGCGAAGCTGCGGTCGCCGCCGTATTCCAGCCGGGTGCAGGCCTCCCAAGGATCGGGCGTCGAGCCGGCGGTGGATTTGCGGTCGGCGCTTCGAGCAGCCTTCTCCGCGTCGGTGGCGGTTTTTTTCCGTTCGCTCATAGGGTGCGTGGGGTTCGCTGGACGGAAGACCCGAACCGCGGCGCCCGCAAGGGCATTCCCGCCGCGGGGTCCCGCTTGCTCCCGGACCCGTGGCGGGCCAACCCTCGGGAATGCCCCGCCCCCTCCTGCTTGCCTGCCTCCTGCTCGTCCCCGGCCTCCGCGCCGCCGCGCCCGCGATCCCCATCAATTACGACGAGGCCAAGGTCCCGCCCTACACGTTGCCTGACCCGCTGGTGGCCGCCGACGGCACCCCGGTGC